>JAGACN010000023.1 GCA_017614095.1 Clostridia bacterium
AGGGTGCCGAAGCGACCGGATCCGCGTCTCCGTACCGGTCCGCAAGCAAATAGGGCTCTGCTCCTCTGCCGTACACGGCGAGCGTGGAAGCCGCGTATCCGGGCGTCAGCACGTTCGTTTCCTCATTGTAGTGCGGGCTGCCGAGGATGTACGGGACTTCGGACACAATCCGTCCGTAGTCCTCCTGCACACGGATCTCTGTGGCCAATGCCAGATTGGCCAGCCGGTCGCCCTCCAACAGGCCGATGCCGTTCAGGCTCCCAGATTTTCCGATTGCATTCCCGTCCAGTTTTTCCGCCGTCCGGGCGGAGACGTCGAAAAGAAACGTTCCGTAGGAAAGCGTGCGTTCCGCATTGGTCAGTGCGTACAGGCAGTAGCGCGGATCGGTTCCGTACTCCAATACGTGAACAGTCGGATAGGTATACCGGGCAAGCGCCTTCCGGACCCGGCTGACGTCCCATTCCGTTTCCGCCAGTTCGAGGCCCTCGACCGTCGGCTGTACCCCGGACGCGAAAAACGCCAGGACGGAAGGACGGTTCAGATGCTCGTACAGGGAACGGTATTCCTCATCGATCATCGCGGCCAGGACGGCATCGTTGGAAATCAGGCCGCTTTCGATTGCCAGCCGGATGCAGGCGTCCAGGTATTCCGGCGTCGTGCAGACGGACTCGCGGATCCGGCAGGAGAGGCAGACAATCTCGTCGTTCCGAACGTCGTACCAGACGCCGTCACAGCCGGCATGCTCGCCCTCGCTCAGTTCCACACGGATGAGATCGGTACCGGAAAACGCGGAGATCCGGGTGTCAGGCTGTATGGAAACGGTCACGTTCGTGCCGGCGGAGCCGGCCGTTCCTTCGTCCGCTTCCTCCGGAACCGTTTCCGGAGTACCGGAAACGGCGGACAGCAGCTTCATCGCCGAATCCGGACGCGCGGAGGCACACAAGGTCATAGGATTGTTCCGGTATACCAGCGTCGTCACGTGCAGTTTCCCGGACTTCCAGGGCGTCAGAGCAAGCACTTCCCCTTCTCCGCCGCTGCCGGATTCCGCCGGCTGCGACGAATCCGTTCCCAAAGGGGTGTCCCGTTCATAGAGGAACAGACCGGTCAGCGACCCCGCGAGCAGCGCAACCGCCACCAGGGTCGCGATCAGCGGGATCAGCCATTTCCGCCTGCCTGCTTTCGGTCCGTTCCCGTCCGTCAGTTCCGCGACCAGCCGCTCGTCCAGGTGCGCCGTCGCGTCAAAAATTGTTCTTTCTCTGTTGTCCATCACTTACCCTCCAGAAGGAACCGGATCAGCTTTTTCCGGATTTTCGACAACCGGCTCCGGACGTGGTTCTCCCGGATGCCGATACGGTCTGCCAGAGCGGAAACCGACTCCAGCAAATAATATCTGCGTACGAACAGTTCGGCATCGTCCCGGCGGATCGAACGCAGGAACCGGTTCATCCGTTCGGACAGATTCGATTCACTCAGATCCGTTCCGTCCGGAAGGCAGCCGGAAAGCTCCGCCACGATGTACCGGTCTCTCTCCAGAATGTTGTCGGCCGGAATACCGTATATGCCGGCGATCCGCTCGATCATGGCATAATCCGGTCGCCGCGCTCCAGTCTCCCACTTGGAAACGAGATCTTTGGAGACAAACAGCATGCCGGCAAGCGTTTCCTGTGAGATGCCGCGCTCACGGCGCAGACGCGCAAGGACGTTTCCGATCTCCATGCCATTGCCTCCTTTCGCTGTTTGCTGTCATTATACATCGCTCCGGCGATGCTGTAAATGGACAATTCGCACCCGCACAGTGCGGATTCGAACAGTAGTGCCTTTTCGATCGAAAAAGCGCCTCGCAGGTCGCGGGCGCTTTCTTCTCGGGATTCCTCAGCTGGCCGGTTCCGGTCACCGTGCGGGAAAAACCGCACGGACCGGAAACCGTTCAGTCACCGTCTTTTTTCGACGTCAAAGCGTCGATCACGTTGCCGATCAGGTTCCCGGCCAGCGCGCTCGCGCCTTCGCCCTTCAACAGTTTTAAAGCGTCCTTTTTCGTCTGCGCGTCCGCTTGCCTGTAGGCTTCCACCAGCTTTTTTTCCGTCGCGGTCACTTTCATAGAGACCGTCAGCGCGTTGGCGGGCGGCTTCGCCGAGCCGGAAGCGGAGGAGGATCCTTTCGACGCGTCCAGCAGGGATTTCTGCGTCACGCCGGTCGCCTTCGCGATCTGTTTGAGCTGATCGGTCGTGAGTTCCTTTTCGCCCCGTTCGGCTTTTCCGATATCCGAAGCAGAGCAGTTCTTGATTTTCCGGGCAAGCTGCTCCTGAGTAAGTCCTTTGTCCAGCCGCGCGCTCTTGATCAGAGCGCCGACCTTGCGCATGGCCGCTACTGTCATAACGGTCTCGTTTCACATTTTGTCCGTTTCATTTTCAAGATTTCTCCTTCCGCTGTCAACGGAATCCGGAAAAAAGAACGATCTTTTTTTCGACTTTTCGGCAAAAAACCTTTTGCAAACGGGTTGCATTTGCCACATCGAAATGGTAAAATATCCGAAAAGAACCGTCGCGCCGGGGGTTGCCCGGCCCGGCTCCATCCGGAAAGGAAACAGACATGTGCCTCGTCTCCTATTTTTCATTTAAAGCCGTTTTCGGCCGGAAGCATCCGCCGTTAACGACCGCCGCCGGCAAGAAAAAAACGGCCGTCTCCTCCGCCGCGGACAACATGATGGGTCCGCATTACGAGGAATACAAGGAATACTTAAAAAGCCTCGGCAAGATCGCGGACGAATACCCCTTCGAAGTGCTGTCCGTCACGGCGCCCGACGGGCTGAAACTGGTCGGACATCTCTACCGGATCCCGGACGGAAAGTCCCGCAAGACCGCCGTCCTCGTGCACGGCTACGGCTCCCACGGGCTGATCGCCTTCCACGCCATCGGCCGCGAGTTCATCCGGCGCGGATACAATCTGTTCCTCCCGGACAACCGGGGATGCGGCGAAAGCGAAGGCAACTGGACGGCGTTCGGCCAGCTGGAAAAAGACGACCTGACCGTCTGGATGAACGAACTGACCGCGCGCTTTCCGGACGACGCCTTCGTCATTCACGGCAACTCACTCGGCGCCACCGCCGTCTGTATGGCTTCGGACAAGACCTTCCCGCATCAAGTGAAGGCACTGTCGGAGGACTGCGGATTCGTGTCCACCCGCGAGCAGCTCGCGCACATCTGCGACCTGAACCATATTCCGAAATTCCTGATCACCACGATGGAGCCCTGGTTCAAGCATTACAACCATACCGACTACTCGACCCATACGGCTCTCGAAGCCGTCTCGCACGCGACACTGCCGATCTTCTTCGCGCATGGCAAGGAAGACCGGTACGTCCCGCCCGAAAACGCCGAGCGTATGTTCGATATCTGTCCGACGGACAAGCAGCTGCTTCTCTTGGACGGCCGCGCGCATGGTCAGGCGTGCATGGCCGAGAACGACTATTACGACCCGCTGTTCGCGTTTCTGGACCGCTATTGCGTGCCGGACGGCGAACCGGCATCCGAAGGAGGTACTCCGTCATGAGCCGCTCATCCTCTTCATCCGCCCGGGTCTTCCGGGTCCTGCTCTGCAGCCTGCTGCTGCTCTTCATCCCGCTTGGTTCTTTCGCGCCGACCAGTGCTTCCGAAACGGAGGTCATGACTTTGAATCCCACCATGACAAAAGACGAACTGAGCGCCATACTGAAATCCGAGATCGCGTACGTCGGATCGCTGCAGCTGTCCAACGGCGCCATTCCGGACGGCAAACTGTCCGCCGTTTCACACGCCGGGCAGAGCCTGCCGGACTTCGACGGGATCCCCGCGTCCGAATACCGTTCCTGGCCCTCCTCGCGCATGGTCCCGTACTTTTCCGACGCGGCCGTGCTGGGCGTCATCCGCGCCTGCAAGGCCCTCGGTCCGGAAGAAGCCAAACAGACGGACGGACAGAAGATCGCATTGGGATATATCGAATGGTATATGGCTCATATGAACACCAAAGAGAGCGACATCAATCGCGTCGCGGGAACCGTCTACGACTATTTCATCTTCCGGAACGCCACGGACGGCCGGATCGTCGAAGTTACCCTGCACGATGCCTATTCCTCCGCCTATCCGAAAAACAATCCCTACGACTACGACTCCACAGACTCGTATGCCGCGATGTTCCTGACATTGCTGCTGGAATATGCGGATACCTTCGATTCCAAATACCTGAAAGACAAGGAAGCCGTCGTAGACGCACTGGTGGGCGTCATGCGCGCCACCGAAGTAAAATCGCTCGGATTGACCGGAGCCAAACCAAACTACATGGTCTGCTATTTGATGGACAACTGCGAAGTCTACGCAGGTCTGGTCTCCGCCGCTGAGATCTACAGCCGCATCGGAAACAAGACCAAGGCGAAAGACGCTTCGGCCTTCGCCGAAAAAGTCCGGTCCGCCATCCAGACACGGCTGTACAGCACTTCCGCGAAATGCTGGTATTCCGGCGTGTTCGACAACGGGAAAGCGACCGCGAACGCAGATCTGTCCGTTTTCTATCCCCAGGGATCCTGCCAGCTCTTCCCCGTCCTGTTCGGCGTGGACGATCCGACGTCCGAGCGGGCGCTGAACGTATACCGGCGCTTTAAGGAGACCTACTGCAGGACCGACATAGCCGGAAAAAACTGGTCGACCGTGAATCTCCGGGACGACACCTTCCCCTGGGCCATCCTGCTGCGCGCCGTCGTTGCCATGGGCGATACCGAAACGGCCGAGACGTTCGTCAAAGCTATGAACAACCGCTTCATCAAGACCGGGCACAACTATCCCTACTACAACGCGGAAGCCGGACATCTCATGAGCGGCGTTGCCGCGATACTCGAAGCCGTCAACGGCAGCGGGCAAGGCACGGATCCGACGTCCGGCGACGGATCGGAGGGATCCTCTGCCGACCCGGTCAGCGAATCCTCCGCCGAGAGTTCCGCCGCTTCGTCCGCCGAATCGTCCAAGGAGGAAACTTCCAAGGAAGCTTCCAAAGACACCTCGAAGGATACGTCAAAAGAGACTTCCAAGGAAACTTCCAAAGAAACATCCGCAGACGAACCGGACGACTCCTCGCCCGCAGCCGACTCGGACGAGCCGTCCGAAGACGCTCCCGTTTCCGAGGTCCAGTCCGCCGACCCGTCCGACGAGCCTTCGAAGGAACCGTCCGCGGACGTTGAACCCGTTTCCGAAACGCCTTCCGCGGAGCCGGCCGTTTCCGGCCCGGCTTCCGAACCGGAACAGGCTTCCTCCGGCTCCGGGCCCCTGCCCTGGATCCTGTGGGGCGCGGGCTTCGCCGCCGTGCTCGGGATCGGCGCGTTCGTGATCATCCGTCTGCTCCGCAAGAAACCGGACGGCGGAAAAGCCGCCTGATGGCCGAAGCAACCCTGCTCGTCCATCCTTTCGGCCCGGTTTTCGACAACGCATGCACACGGCTGGTGCTGGGCTCGTTCCCGTCCGCCGCTTCCCGCGCGCAGCAGTTCTACTACGGACATCCTCAAAACCGGTTCTGGAACGTGCTGGCATGTCTGTACGAAGCGGACGTCCCCGAAACGGTCCCGGAAAAGAAATCCTTTCTGCTCTCCCGCCGGATCGCTTTGTGGGATGCCGCGGCCAGCTGCGTTGTCACCGGTTCGTCCGACGCGAGCATCCGCTCCGCGGTCCCGAACGACATCGCTTCTCTGTTGAAAACCACGGCCGTCCGCACGGTCTTCTGCAACGGAAAAACTTCTTTCCGGATCTACGAAAGCTATCGGACAAAGTCCGGGCTCACCCTTCTTCCGCAAGCCGTTTTGCTCCCGTCCACCAGTCCGGCGAACGCCGCCTGGTCTTTGCCCCGGCTGATGGTCGCGTGGAAAGCGATCCTCGAGACAGAAAACTGAAAAGCAGCCAAGAAAAAGCCCTG
>JAGACN010000160.1 GCA_017614095.1 Clostridia bacterium
AAAGGCGATCCGGACCGGTCCGTGCGGGATGCCGCCCTTCAGCAGCCGTTCGCACATGCAGACGATCTCGGCGATCCCGGCCTTGTCGTCCGCGCCGAGCAGTGTGTCGCCGGAGGCGGTGATCAGCGTTTTCCCCTTCTTATCCTTCAGATAGGGGAAATCGGAAACGCGGATGACCCGTCCGCATTCCGGAAGCCGGATATCCTTCCCGTCGTAGTTTTCCCAGATCAGCGGGCGGACGTTTTCTCCGCAGAAATCCGGAGCGGTGTCCAGATGGGCGACCCATCCGATCTTCGGCGCGGATTCGTATCCGGGCGTCGCGGGGATCTTTCCGTATACGTTGCAGGTGTCCGTGCGCCGGACGTCCGACACGCCGATGGCGCGGAGTTCGTCCGCGAGCAGATCCGCGAGCGCGAACTCGCGGGCAGCAGACGGCGTGCTTTCGGACGATTCGTCCGAAGTCGTATGGATCTTACAGTAGTTGATCATGCGTTCATAAGGTCTCATCGCGGTCCCTCCCTCACAGGCTGTTCGGTTTTGCGAACACGTAGTATTCCTTTTCGGAATCCATCCTGCGGACCGAAAAGTCCGTCCCGCCGTAAATGGCCTGCGGCAGGAATCCCGCCGCAGACGCCAGCGCCAGCAGCATATGCCGCGAATGGCTGTATTCCGTCTGGATCTCCCGGCCGTATCTGCAGGTCCCGTCCGGCTTCATGTCGTAGAAGCGGTCCAGGATGAACCGGCAGTATTCCGCCCGTTTGGACACTTCGCACCGCCAGTACAGCACTTCGTCGTCCAGTTCGTACACGAAGGTGTTGTCCGCATAGACCTCGCGCATCCGGTAGGAGGTGTTGACGTCGAAGAGGAATACCCCGCCCGGGTCCAGATAGTTGAACGCCAGCCGGAAGATCTCCGACAGGTCCTTGGACGTCCGGATGTAGTTCAGGCAGTCGAAGGAGGAATAGATGGCCTGCACGGTGCCGTACAGTTCGAAGGAACGCATGTCCTGCATCAGCAGCAGCGTGTTTTTCCCCTCGTTGTTTTCCCGTGCGATGTTCAGCATGTCCGGCGAACTGTCCAGCCCGATCATATTGAATCCGGCGTCCGCCATCAGCGATGTGATCTTTCCGGTGCCGCAGCCCAGGTCCAGCACGTCGCTGACGGGGATGCGCGCATGGATGCGAATGGCTTCTTTCAGGTATTCCGCATAGGGCCCGTACAGTTCTCCGTTGATGCGGTCGTACAGGGAAGCGATGACTCCAAAGCTCATGTCCGACTCCTTCCTAAATTAACGTAAAACGAAGAATTCCTTATACCAGACCAGGAAGACGAAGATGCACCAGATCTGACGCCAGTTGTCCTTCTTGCCGGACACGTGCTCGTCCAGCAGCTTTAGCAGTTCGTCCGTTTTGAAAAAGCGCTCTGTGTAAGGCGCCCGGAAGGCCTCCCGCACGACGGACGCGTACCGTTCCTCCCTCAGCCAGGCGCGGATCGGGACCGGAAAGCCCAGTTTTTTCTTTCCGGCCACCTGCTCCGGAACGTGGCGCGCGGCCGCTTTCCGCATGACCAGTTTGGTGCCCTCGGGGGTCGCCTTGTACCGTCCGGGGATCCTTGAAGCGACGGCGAAGACCTCCTTGTCCAGGAAGGGCACGCGCAGTTCCAGACTGTTCGCCATGCTCATTTTGTCCGCCTTCAGCAGGATGTCGCCGATCAGCCAGGTGTGCAGATCGATGTACTGCATCTTGGTCACGGGATCCATGCCTTCCAGCTTGGGGCGCAGGGGCTTGACGAGATCCGCGGGGGTCTTCTGCCCCTCCGGATAACGCGCGAGCAGCCGCTGCTTGTACGCTTCGCTCATCAGGTTCGTGTTGCCGATGTAGCGGTCTTCCAGATCCATGGACCGGCGGATGAGGAAATTCGCCCCTTTCATGGTGGGGTGCTTCCGCGCCAGGTTCCCGAGGCCCTTTCGCCAGCCGCGCGGCAGTTTGTCGTACCAGGAGACCGCGAAAGGCTCCTGGTAGACGTTGTAGCCGCCGAAAAACTCGTCCGCGCCTTCGCCGGACAGGCAGACCTTCACATATTTCGCCGCTTCCTGGTTCAGAAAATACAGCGCGGCGCCCGCCGCGTCCGCCAGCGGCTCGTCCATATGGTACTGGATGGTCGGGATGGCGTCCCAGTATTCGTCCGGACGGATGTAGCGGACGTGCTCCTCCACGCCGATGCCTTCCGCGAACGCCTTCGCGTATTCCGCCTCGTCGTACTGCTTGTTCTCGTAGCCGACCGTAAACGTCTTATCGACGTCGGCGATGGACGCGACGAAGCTGGAATCGACGCCGGACGACAGGAAAGAGCCGACTTCCACGTCGCTGATCTTATGCGCCCGGACGGAATCCGCCATGATCCGGTCGATGTCGTCCACCCATTCGCTTTCGGCCTTCTGCTCGTCGATGTCGAACCGGGGCTCGTAGTAGCGGGTCAGCGAGAGACTGCCTTCCGACCAGATCAGATAGTGGGAGGGCATCAGTTTCCGGACCCCCTTGAAGAAGGTCTCTTCACCGGGAGAATACTGGCAGGACAGATACAGCGGGAGCTGCTCTTCGTTGAATTCCTTTTTGAAGTCCGGATGATTCAGGAAGGCCTTGATCTCGCTCGCGAACAGGAAAACGTCCCCATCCCGGTAGTAGTAGAACGGCTTGATGCCGTAATAGTCCCGCGCCGCGAACAGCGTTTTCGTTTTCGTGTCCCAGATGACGTACGCGAACATTCCGCGCAGCTGCCGGACATAGTCCGGGCCGTATTCCTCGTATCCGTGGATGAGGACTTCGCCGTCCGAATGCGTCCGGAAGACGTGCCCCTTTTCCAGGAGGTCGTCCCGCAGCTGATGGAAATTGTAGATCTCTCCGTTGAAGACCAGTACGACGGTCCGGTCTTCGTTGAACAGCGGCTGGTCGCCGCTGACCAGGTCGATGATGGCCAGACGGCGGTGCCCGAGCGCGATCCCGTCCGCGCAGAAAAAGCCTTCTCCGTCCGGGCCGCGGTGCCGGATGGCGTCCGTCATCTGCCGGATCAGCGCTTCTTTCTCCTCATTCGGCCGGTTGCCGGTAAACCCTGCTATTCCGCACATGCTTTCACTTTCCCCTCCTGTCAATCTTTCGCGTCGAACCAGCTCTTGCCGGACGTGGCTTCCGCGACCAGCGGGACGGACAGCTCCATCGCGCCGGTCATTTCCGCTTCCAGGATCCGTTTGACCTGTTCCTCTTCCTCTTTCGGCGATTCCACGATCAGTTCGTCGTGGATCTGAAGGATCAGTCTCGCGCGGAGGCCTTCCGCACGCAGCCGGCCGTCCACCAGGATCATGGCCTTCTTGATCAGGTCCGCCGCGGTGCCCTGGATGGGCGTGTTCATGGCGACGCGTTCGCCGAACGCCCGCTTGTTCTTGTTCGATTCCTTCATTTCCGGTATGACCCGCCTGCGGCCGAACAGCGTTTCCACATAGCCGTTCTCCGCCGCGAAGCGCTTGCTCTCTTCCATATACGCGCGGACCTTCGGATACCGGGCGAAGTAGGAGCGGATGTATTCTTTCGCCCTGGCGACGGAAATGCCGAGGTCCTGGGACAGCGAATACTCGCCCATGCCGTAAATGATCCCGAAATTGATGGTCTTCGCGTACTTCCGCATGTCCCGCGTCACCTGATCGGCCGGCACGCCGAACACCTGCGCGGCCGTGGACGTATGGATGTCCTCCCCGTCGCAGAAGGCGGCGATCAGGGCGGGATCTCCGGCAATATGCGCCAGCAGCCGCAGCTCGATCTGCGAATAATCCGCGTCCACCAGCACCCAGCCGTCGTCGGCCACGAAGAATTTGCGCAGCTCGCGTCCCTTTTCCGTCCGGACGGGGATGTTCTGCAGATTGGGCTCCGCAGAGG
Source organism: Clostridia bacterium (assembly GCA_017614095.1). The sequence goes on from JAGACN010000160.1 coordinate 3,927, forward strand.
ACAGGCGGCCGGTCATGGTCGTCGTCTGCTTGAAAGTCGTGTGGATCCGTCCGTCTCCGGACAGCACTCTCAGCAGCCCGTCTCCGTACGTGGATTTCAGTTTCGCCACTTTCCGGTAGTCCAGGATGTATCCGACCAGCGGATCGCGTTCGGAAAGACGTTCCAGCGTTTCGGCGTCCGTCGAATAGCCGGATTTGGTCTTTTTGTAGTGCGGCAGGTTCCGTTCCTCGAACAGGACCGCCCCCAGCTGTTTCGGCGAATTGAGGTTGAACGGATGGCCGGCGATCCGGTAGATCTCTTCTTCGTACTGCTTCATTTCTTCGGCCAGTTCCTCGTTGAACGCCCGCAGTCCTTCCGCGTCCACCCGGAAGCCGGTCTCTTCCATCCGCGCCAGCACGAACGCGAGCGGCCGCTCGATCTCCTCGTAAAGCTTCTGCAGAACGGGCGTCATCTGCGCGGACAGAGATGCGTACAGCGCCGGGAACCGGGCGGGATCCGGGTCGTTCGAGGCTGTTTTCGCGAAGCAGCGGAAATAGATCCCGGCATACGTGATGCCGTTGTCCTCCGGTGACAGCAGATAGGCCAGCAGGGACAGATCTTCCGCGTGTCCGTCCAGGTCCGCCTCGATGCCGTGCTTCCGCAGCTGGTGGATCAGGTCCTTGACGGACCAGGTCAGGATCGGCTCCCGGCCCGCCGGGCCTTTCCGCCAGTCCCACCGGGACGCTTCGTCCCAGGTCAGTATGTATTTCCCTTCGCCGTTGAATACCGTGACGCCCGATTCGCCGGCGCAGAGGGACAGCCGCCCTGCGGACAGGCAGTCCGCCGTCCCGGGTTCCGCTTCCGTTTCAGGCTCCGCTTCGGCCGGTTCGGGCTCCTGTTCGGACAGCTGTTCCAGGAATTTCCGGAATTCCAGCTCCGTATACAGCGCGCGCAGCGACGCGACGTCGGGCGCGCTCCTCCGGTAGGCTTCCGCTTCCCCGTCGACGGGCACCTCCCGGCAGATCTCCGCCAGAAAGAGCGATTCGCGGGCAGACGTCTCTCCGGCCTCGAGCTTGTCGTGCAGCGAGCCCTTGATCTCGTCCAGATGCGCGTAAACGCCGTCCAGCGAACCGTATTCCGCGATCAGTTTGAGCGCTCCTTTTTCGCCGATCCCGGGCACGCCGGGGATATTGTCCGACGTGTCGCCCATGATGGCCTTGACGTCGATCAGCTGTTTCGGCGTGACGCCGTACTGCTCCCGGATGCGCGCGACGTCCATCACGCGCGTTTCGTTGGTGGCCGCCAGGTGGACGGTGACGCGGTCGTCGATCAGCTGGTAGCTGTCGCGGTCGCCCGTCACGATGACGCAGTCGATGCCGCTTTCGGACAGGATGCGGGAGACGGTCCCGAGCAGGTCGTCCGCTTCGTATCCCTCCTGCTCCAGCACCTTCAATCCGAGCGCGGCCGCGAGCTTTTTCGCATAGGGCATCTGCAGGGCCAGATCCTCCGGCATTCCGTGCCGGTTGGCCTTGTAGTAGTCGTGCGCCTTGTGCCGGAAGGTCGGCGCCTTGACGTCGAACGCCATGGCGGCGTACTCCGGCCGGCCCGCTTCTTCGAACGATTTCCGGACGATGTTCACAAACCCGAACAGCGCGTTCGTCGGCAGTCCCGCCTGATTGGTCAGCGGACGGACGCCGTAGAATGCCCGGTTCAGGATGCTGTTTCCGTCGAATACGATGCCTGTTGCCATGCGTTCCTCCAGCGATGTGCGGCGCGCGGGCGCCCACAAGATAAGGTAAATCCGGTATCTTTAATCTTTTGTATTATACTACTTATTGTTGCTTACGTCAAGCAAAAATGGCGCAAACGGGGCAACCGGGGCCGGAGAATTTTCGGAAAGGCCCGTTCCCGCTTGACGAATCGGCCAAGCTGTGCTAAAATGAGTGCAGCATTCATCAGGAGGTGCCGTATGCGGCAGCTGAGCTTTATTTCCGAATACGTCGACGATTTTTCCTACGCGAAAAACGCAAAAGAGGAAAAACAGATCCAACTGGAAACGTCGGT
>JAGACN010000161.1 GCA_017614095.1 Clostridia bacterium
ATATTCTTTCGCGTCCTTCTCTTTGCTGTACAGATTGCGGAAGAAGGCCACTTCGCGGGAGGACGGATAAACGTAGTCGTCCGGAACTTCAATATAGATATACTGCGAGTCCGAGATCCGCAGATTGCCCTTGAAGCAGCGCTCCTGCTTGGTCTTCAACTGGAAGCCGACCAGCTGGATGTCGCTTTCCGGGCAGGTGCATCCGGGCATGCAGATGGCTTTGGTTTTGGTATCCCACGGGACCAGGATGTGTTTGTCGCAGTATTCCGTGGGCGGTTCCGTCTTGAGATAGTAGAAGTTGGATGTGACGACGGAGTCCGAGTTGCCGGTGATGTACGCGATGTCGTTCTCACAGGCTTCCGTTGCGAGTTTTCCGGATATGAGACAGATCTTCAGACCGGTGTTTTCCGCATAGCCGACCGATCCGGGGACCGGGAAGGTCTTCGTATACGGGATGTCGTTCTTTTCAAAATAGCTGTAAATGTGGTCGAAAACGGTATTCCAGAGTTCGCCGCAGGAGGAGCTGGCCGAGGTGATGGTCTTGTTGTTGTCGTAGCCGTACCAGCAGGCCGCGACCAGGTCCGGCGTATATCCGCAGAAATACAGGTCCTTGTTGTCGTTGGTGGTACCGGTCTTCGCCGCGATCTCCAGACCCTCGTAGTTGTTGAAGAACGTGCAGTATCTGCGCGCGGTTCCGTAAGGGCCGCTGACGACGGTCTGGAGCAGCCGCGTGATCATGAAGGCGGTGGACTCCGAATAGAGGACGCTGTGCGATTCTTCGTTGTCCAGCAGGATATTGCCCATGCTGTCGGTCACCTTCGTATAGGTCCGCGCTTTGGACGTCACGCCGCTGTTGGCCAGGCAGGCATACGCCTGCGTCATTTCCCGGACGGTCACGCCGAACGTGAAGGATCCGAGGGACAGCGGAGACAGCGCCTGATCCGAGAAGGTCACGCCGCTGCTGGACGTATAGCTGCTGACGATGGATTTGAAGCCCGAGTTGACCAGATTGTTGAATACGCGGGCGACGCCCAGCCGGTTGCAGGTGTTGATGGCGACGGTGTTCAATGAACGCTGGATGGCGTTTTCGAGCGAAGAGGCGCCGTCATAGCGGTTGGTCGCGTTATTCGGCCAGAAGGTCTTTTCCTTTTCGTCGTACAGGTAGGGGATATCGTCGCAGGGGCCGGCGTAATTGTACAGGCCGGTCTCCAGAGCGTATGCATACAGGGAAATAGGCTTGATGGAGGAGCCGCATTGCCGTTTGGAATGCGTGGCGCGGTTCAGACCGCGGCTGATCTTCTTTTCGCCTCTGCCGCCGACGATGGCAAGCAGGTCGCCGCTCTTCTGGTCCATGATACACATGGCCGCCTGGGCTTTCAGCCCGGTCGTTTTCGGCCAGTACTTTTCGTTCACGAACACTTCTTCCAGAATGCTTTGGATCTCCGGATCCAGACAGGTCGTGATGTGCAGGCCGCCGGAGTAGAGCATCAGGGACGCGACGCTTTCGGTATAGCCGTATTCGATCATCAGGTCTTCGATCACGTCGTCGATGACCGCGTCTATATAATAGGAATGAACATATTCGGTGTAGACGCCTCCGCTGTCTTCGTCGGAGAGCTGGAGCGGAGCGTCGTAAGCCTCGTAATATTCGCTCTCGGTAATGAGTTCCTGACGGAGCATCTCACGGAGGACCAGATTCCGCCGTTCCAGATTGTTCTGCGGGTTGACCAGCGGGTCGTAGTGGATGGGCCATTTGCCGATGGACGCGATGGCAGCGCACTCGTTCAGCGTCAGCTCAGACAGTTCTTTTCCGAAGTACTCCAGCGCCGCCGCGCGGACGCCGTAGCAGTTCTCGGACAGATAGATGGTATTCAGATACATCTCCAGGATCTCGGTCTTGGAGTATTTCTTGTCCACGTTCAGCGCGCGGAAGATCTCCTGCACTTTCCGCTGGATGGTTTCCTCGTTGTTGCCGGAGACGTTCTTGATCAGCTGCTGGGTGATGGTGGATCCGCCGTAGGAGGAACCGGACGGGATGAAGAAGTTGTAGACCGCGGCGAGCGTACGCTTCGTGTCAACGCCGTTGTGCTCCCAGAACCGCATGTCCTCGATGGCGATGTAGGCCTTGACCAGCTGCTGCGGGATATCGTTGTAGGCGACCCACATCCGGTTCTCGCTGGACGAGAGCCGGTCGTCCTCCAGCTCGACTTCCGCGCCGTCCTCATTGACGTAATAGATCGAGGTGGTCAGCGAAGAGTCGTATTTCAGGCTGTCCAGTTCGGGGAAGTCCGAATTGACATAGTTTCCGAGATAAACCATGAACGCAAGGGCGACTGCCGCGGCAACGATGGTTCCGATGATCAAGAGCGTCAGAAGCACGTTGAGCGTATAGGTCAGCACCTTCCGGACGATGAAAAGAACCGTTTTTCCAGAGTATTTCGCTGTTTTTCCGACGGCGTTCAGTACCTTCTTGCGCGTCTCTTTTCCATGTTCGGCTTTTTTGTCCGCTTCGTCCGGGGAAGGGGAAGCGGTGACCGTGTCGAACAGTCGGGTTTTCAGTTCGGCCGAATCGGTATCCGGTTGTTTGTTTCCGTTCGGGTTCACTGGGATCCCTCCTTTCGGGATTTGATCTGCAGGACCACGTTGTCCTGACCGAGTAATTGTTTCAGTTGCCGTATGACGGACTCATCCGTCGAGCAGGACAGCCATCCTGCGGCCTTCCATTTTTTGACGTCCGCCATGTAGACCAGGACCTCGGCATCGCCGGGGTTCTTTTTGATCCATTGCACGGCGGCCGTGAGCAGCGGGTCGGATGCGCTTGGAACGCGCAGGCAGACCGAGTGCGTTTTTTGCTTTTCCGCGGCGGGAGCCTGCCCGCCTTTATCCGGTATGCGCGCGCTTTTCAGGATCCATTTGCCCGTATCCGCATAGCGTCCCTGCGCAGAGCCGTCCGGCTCCTGCCAGGAGACGGAAAGATCCAAAATCGCGCCGGTTTCGAGCAGTTCTGCACAGGATCTGTACGCCTGCGGAAAGGCAACGATGTCCATGACGCCGGTCTTGTCTTCCGCGCGCAGGTTGGCCATCGGCTCGTTCTTCCGGGTGATGCGCGTGAAAACGTCCGTCAGCATGCCGATGAAGCGTCCTTCCGTTTTTTCGTTCGCCTGTTCTTCCGCCCGGCGGATCAGATCCCGAACGGAAGACGCTCCGGTCGACTGAACGGCGGCGTCGTATTCGTCCAGGGGATGACCGGACAGGTACAGCCCGGTGCACTCCCGTTCTCCGGTCAGCCGGATCATCGGGGACAGGGATTCCGTTCGGCTGAGCGGAAGGCGGAAAAGGGTCTCGTGCTCTTCGAGCGAGTCGAACATCCCGATCTGTCCTTCGGACTCCCGGGATTTGGATTTGGCGCATTTTTCCAATGCTTCTTCCGCACATTGCAGCAGGCTGCCGCGCGACCAGCCGAAGGAATCGAACGCGCCGGAACGGATGAGAGACTCGTAGCCTTTGGCACTGGTGCCGGCCCCCATGCGGCGCAGAAAATCTTCAGGGCCGCGGAACAGGCCGGACTGCCGGGCGGTGCAGATGCGAATCGCATACAGGGAGCCGATGTTCTTGATGGCGGCCAGTCCGAACCGGATGGCGTTCCCTTCCGCCGTGAACAGCGCTTCCGACCGGTTGACGTCCGGAGGAAGGAACGGCATGCCCATACGCAGACAGTCCTCATGGTATTCGCGGATCTTCTCCGTGCCTCCGGCGGCCATATTCAGCAATGCGCACATATATTGCTGCGGATAATGCGCTTTGAGGTATGCCGTGCGGTACGTGACGGCCGCATAGGCGGCGGAGTGGCTTTTGTTGAAGGAATACTCCGCGAACCGGCGGATCTGGTCAAACAGGTTTTCGGCGTCCTCATAGGAAATGCCGTTTGCCCTGCATCCTTCCAGAAACGCGGTCTGCTCTTTTTCCATCTGGTCTTTCTTCTTTTTCGCGACCGCGCGCCGGACCAGATCGGCGTGCCCGAGCGTGAATCCCGCGAGCGTTGTGCAGATGCGGATGATCTGTTCCTGGTAGAGCATGCAGCCGTAGGTCTCGTCCAGAATGGGTTTCAGCTGGGGGATGTCGTAAACGATGGATTCCGGATGTGCGTAGTTTTTCCGGAACGTCTCCAGAGAGAACAGCGGCCCCGGCCGGTAAAGGGAGATGAGCAGAATGATATCGTTCATCGTGCGGGGGCGGAGCGCTTTGGCCAGCGCCTGCATTCCTTCGCTTTCCACCTGGAAGATCCCGACGGTGTTGCCCGCGGAGATGAGATCGAAGGCCGCACGGTCGTCCTGCGGGATTGCTTCCAGCCGGAAGGACGGATCCGAACGGCGGATGTCCGTTTCCGCTTCCTGCAGGATGGTCAGGAAGCGCGAGCCGAGAAAGTCGATCTTCAGCAGTCCGAGATCTCCGATGGCGTTCATCGGGTATTGCGTGACCGTTGCCGTGTCGTTGACGGACAGCGGGATGTATTCGGTCAGCGGCCGGTCGGAGATGACGATGCCGGAAGCGTGCGTCGACGCGCTTCTGGGCCGGCCTTCGAGTTTTTGCGCGAAACGGATCAGATCGGCGACGGCGGAATCGTTTTCCGCTGCGGCGCGCAGTTCGGCGCTCGCTTTCATCGCCGCGTCCAGGGTCTCCTCGGACGTCCTGGCGGCCAGGCGGACGATGCGGTCGACTTCTCCGTAGTTCATGCCGAGCGCGCGGCCGGCATCGCGGAGCGCGTTCCGGAATTGAAGCGTTCCGAACGTAATGATCTGGGAGACGCGGTCCTTCCCGTATTTTTGAACGACGTAATCGATGACTTCGCTTCGCCGCGTATCGCTGAAATCGATGTCGAAATCCGGCATGCTGACGCGTTCCGGATTCAAGAACCGTTCGAAGACCAGATGGTAGGGCATCGGATCCACGTCCGTGACGGTGAGGCAGTAGGCGACGATGCTGGCGACGCCGGACCCTCTTCCGGGCCCGACCGGGATCCCTTTCGACCTGGCGTAGCGGACGAAGTCCCAGACGATCAGGTAATAGTCGCAGAAACCCATCTTCCGGATGACGGACAGTTCGTAGTCCATCCGCTCCCGGTACGCCCGCTCCTGTTCCGGCGGAAGATCGGGATAGCGTTTCTGGAATCCGGTCTCCGCGAGCTCGCGCAGGTAGGTCTCCGACGAGTGCCCTTCGGGCGGCTGGAAGACAGGCAGATGATATGTGCCGAAGGTGAACGCGAACCGGCAGCGGTCCGCGATCGCGGCGGTATTGTCGATCGCCTCCGGGTGGTCCGGGAAGGCGGCGCGCATTTCTTCTTCGGTCTTGAAATAATACTGGGAGCCCTGCATGCCTTCGAATTCGGCAAGCGTTGTCCCCGCTCCGATGGCGTTCAGCAGGCGCTGGACCTCGAAATCCTCCTGGCGGAGATAGTGGACGTCGTTGGTGGCGACCAGCGGGATGCGGAGTTCCTGCGCGAACTGGGCGAGCACGTCTGTGACGGTGCGTTCCCCGGCAATGCCGTGACGCTGGAGCTCCAGATAGAAGCCGGACGGGCCGAACGTGTCGCGGAACCAGGCGGCCTGTTCCCTGGCGCGGTCCCGGCTCCCGGACAGAATGTCTCTTCCGATGGAGCTGTCCATGCCGCCGGTCAATGCGATCAGTCCTTCATGAAACGCGGCCAGCATGTCCAGGTCCGTTCGGGGAACGTCGAAGAATCCGTCCCGGAAAGAGCGGGTGACGATCTCCAAAAGATTCCTGTACCCTGTTTCGTTTTCCACCAGGAGGACCGCGGAAGAGCAGTTCCCGTCCAGCATCCGGTCCTTGTCCGCCATGGAGCGCGGCGCGATATACACCTCGCACCCGATGATCGGGTGGACGCCGGCATGCTGACAGGCTTCGTAAAACTCGACCGCGCCGTAAAGGACGCCATGGTCGGTGATGGCGACCGCATGCTGACCGGCGGCCAAAACGGCGGCCGGGATCTCGCTGATGCGGCATTCGCCGTCCAGCAGGCTGTATTCGGAATGGAGATGAAGATGAACGAAAGACATATCCGGCTCCGGGATGGTTAGTTTGTGGGCTCTTCGTCTGCGAGGCGGACGAGTTTCTGCAGCCGGTGGTTCAGCCCGCTTTTGGTCAGCGGCGGAACGGTCATGGCGGCCAGCTCGGAAAGGTTTGCTTCCGGATGATTCAGGCGAAGAGAGGCGGCCTCCTTCAGTTCGTCCGGAAGGAGCTGGAATTTTTTGGTTTCCATCAGGTGCAGAATGGCTGCCCGCTGATCGGCGGCCGCGTTGGCGGTCCGGGCAAGGTTTGCCGTTTCGGCGTTCACCTGCCGGTTGAGATCGACGTTGCACGCTTTGTCGACCTGCGCCTGCAGCATTTCCAGCGAATAGCGCGTGGCGCCCATCATCGCGAGAAGGTCGGAAACCTCGTCGGCGTGTTTGATGTACAGGACCTGTTTTCCTTTCCGCTCGCTGCGGTGCACGTCCAGTCCGGACTCAATCAGTACGGCAAAGACGTCGTCCGCGAAGGCGTCCGGAAACGTGAACGTCAGCAGCGTTTCGCGGTTCGGAGGCGTCAGATAGCCGAACCGGAAGAAAACGCCGCGCAGGAAGGCGCCCGCACACCGGTCGCAGGCGCGCTCGAGCGGCCGGCCCTCATAGCCGGCGGCGCAGGCGATCATGCAGCACTCATTTTTGAACGGAAGCGTCTGCAGGTATTTCTTTAATTCGCCGGAATAGGACATGGTTCAAGATCCTTTTCGTTCGGTTGGTCCGGAAGGATGCATACCTCGGGCTCCAGACGGACGCCGGATTGTTCCAGCACGCGCTGCTGCACCAGACGGATGAGTTCCCGTACGTCGCCGGAGGTGGCGGATCCGGTATTGATGATAAACCCCGCATGCTTTTCGGAGACCTGCGCTCCGCCGACCGAAACGCCTTTCAGCCCGGCCTGTTCGATCAGCGCGCCGGCGAAATATCCGTCGGGCCGTTTGAACACGCTGCCGCAGGACGGGTATTCCAAAGGCTGCTTGGCTTTGCGCGCGTCCATATTTTTCTTCATTTTCGCGCGTAAGAGTTCGGGGTCGGCTTTTGGGCAGGCGAAGACGGCCGAGAGCAGGATGAGCCCGTTTTCCTGCAGCACGCTGTGCCGGTAGGAGAAACGGAAATCTTCTTTTTCCAGCACATGCAGCTGGCCGGACAGATCGGTGCAGACGCCCCGGATCAGACAGTCGGAAACCTGCCCGCCGTACGCGCCGGCATTCATATAGACGGCTCCGCCGACGGTGCCGGGGATCCCGTATGCAAAGGAGAGACCGCCGCGCCCGTGTTCGGCCGCGAAAACGGCCAGCGCGGTGAGCGGGTCGCCCGCCAAAGCGGTCACGGTCCCGTCGGACGGTTGCTCCGAAAGACCCCGGATGCCGCCCGTGAGAAGGACGCACCCGTCGTATCCGCAATCGGGAAACAGCATATTGGAAGCATTTCCGATCACGAGCGGCGGGACCGGATCGGACCGGTGCTCCCGCAGGAGCGCGACCAGTTCTTCGACGGATTGCGGATGGCATAGGAGCCGCACGGGGCCGCCGACGCGCATCGACGTATAGGGTGCAATCGGGACATTGTATTCGACCTGCTGCATGCTGATCCTCTCTTTCCGACCGGATAATAATACAATTATATTATACTCGATTTTCAATAAAGCGCAATAGAACAGAAAATTTTTAACAAAGAATTCATCCGGACTTCAATTCATCGAAGCGGTCCGATCGGTTTCGGGCGAAAAATCTTGCGCGCAAAGCCATCAAAGTGTGGCATAACGACATCCCAAGATGGGTCGCAGAGGCCGCAAAAACTTTTTTTGATTTTTGAAAAAAAGGTCTTGCAAAACGAAAACGGATGTGCTAATATTGACAAGTGCCAAATTCAGAACAGGGGGTGAGTTGTTTGCCGAACATTAAATCCGCGAAGAAACGCGTACTGGTGACGGAAACCAAGACCATGCAGAACAAGGCGTTCCGTTCCGCCATGAAAACATCGATCAAAAAATATCAGGCGGCACTTGCCGAGGGAAACAAGGAACTTGCTTCCGAGACCTACCTCGATGCAGTCAGCATGATCGATCGCGCAGTCAACAAAGGAATCATTCATAAGAATAATGCTGCCAGAAAAAAGAGCAAGTTTACCAAACTGCTGAACGACGCGCAGTAATTGTTGAAAGCATATTTCTGGGGGCGGGACGCAAGCCCCGCCCTTATGAATGGTTCTCACAAAAACACAATCCTTATACGCGGGTGTAGTTCAATGGTAGAATTCCAGCCTTCCAAGCTGGCCGTGCGGGTCCGATTCCCGTCACCCGCTCCAACCCTTGCAAAAGGGTTTTTCCCTACTATGAAGGGATTTTGCGTCTTTAGCTCAGCTGGATAGAGCAACTGCCTTCTAAGCAGTAGGCCGAGGGTTCGAGTCCCCCAAGACGCGCCAATGTGCGGCCGATTCCTTTTGGCCGAAGTTTCAGCAGAGATTTCAAATGCCGAAAACGGATTCGGTTCACACGGTGGGTATAGCTCAGTTGGTTAGAGTGCCAGGTTGTGGCCCTGGAGGTCGAGGGTTCAAATCCCTCTACTCACCCCATGCCTATCAGACCCGTTCCATGTTCTATGACAGAACGGGTTTTTTCGTTGCCCGAACAGACGCTCCCGTCTTCTCTTCGTCAGAATGGCCGAAGAAAGCGGGACAAACTTGTGCATTTTTCATCTATTGCCGGAAGGCAAAAAGTGATAAAATATGACGGGTAAAAAGAAAATCAAGTGTAAAAAGAGAATACAACAGAAAGGAAGACCATCTTATGGTTAAAAAGATCTTGGCGCTTGCAGTGGCGGTCGTGATGGCGGCGCTTGCCTTCTCCGTCGTCGCTTCGGCAGGCTCGTTCGAGTCGGAAGTGTCCGGCACCACATACGAAGTGCTCACCACAGCGAACATTTCGTTCTCCTATCATGCTTCTGAAACGACAGAGGCGCTGGCTCCGGGAGCTGCGTGCAAACTGGTTCCGCGCGGCGGATGCACGATCGAGGCTCTGGCGGACGGCGATCTGGTCGCCGACGCGGCCGGCTTCTCCACAAAGGGGATCATCACGGTCGAGAACTCGACCATTCCGATTCTAAAAGGGCTGAACGGAACTCCGGTATCTCAGGCGGATGAAGACATCCCGACGTTTTCGTTCACAATGGATTTCGGCGAGGAAGTGACGTTCGACACGGCGTACATGGCGCTTTATCATGAAATCGCGGCGTGTATCGCAATTCCCGGCGAAAAGCAGGTCATCGTCGAGACGTCCAAGGACGGCACGACATACGTCCCGGTCGGCGCAGGCATCTACTATTTCAATTCCCATGTCGGCGACTACGACGGCGCAGGAGACCAGGGCGTTGACGAATGTCCTGTCTACCTCGGCAAGAAGGTGACCTCCCGCTATGTCCGTTTCACCTATACCTTCCTGAAGGTTATGACGGGCGGCTACTGGCAGTGGTATACCAACGTTCACGACTGGGTCGGCTTTACCGAAATGGGCGTTGCGAACTACAAATCCGGAAAAGAACCGCTCGTTTTCACAGCGGATGACGTTGTGGATCCCACCGAAGTCAAGGGATCCTGGATCGGTGACGACGGCGAAAACGTTACCATCTATGATTTTTCGAACAAAAAAGTGAACATCATGACCTTCGATTCCGCGGAATACCAGGAAAAGGGTCTGGACGCGGAGATCAAGGCGCACGACATCGGACTGAAATATTCGGTGACCGGCACGACGCTGTCCATCACCTACAGCCGCAAAAAGACGGAAGACATCTATGCCGAGCGCGACAGCGACGGCAACCTGATCCTGGGCGAAGGCAAGAAAGCCGTCGCATATGAACCCTACACGGATCCGGAACCGGCGGCCATCCGCGGGGAATGGATGTACGTGAAGGAAGTAGACGGCCAAAAACTGCTGGTCGCGGCGTCGATCGATTCCGTTCACATCGAGGAAACGGCGTACGATTACGATGAATGGCTGGAGAAAGGCTTCGAGGCCGAAGCACAGTCTAAGTCGAGCGTCGACATCCTTCAGCGCGGCAATAT
>JAGACN010000162.1 GCA_017614095.1 Clostridia bacterium
GGCGTCGAGGAGGGCTACAAACCCTGGGGCAAATACGACCAGATCACCTTCCTCTGCCCGGTGCCCGGCTACGACCGCCATTTCGCCATCTGCGAGTATTTCGGCATCAAGATGGTCAACGTGCCGCTGTATCCGGACGGACCGGACATGGACCTGGTCGAGAAGCTGGTCTCGGAGGACGAGACGGTCAAGGGCATCTGGTGCATCCCGAAATATTCCAATCCGACCGGGTACACCTTCTCGGACGAGACGGTGACGCGGTTCGCGAAACTGCAGCCGGCCGCGAAGGACTTCCGGGTCTTCTGGGACAACGCGTATATCGTGCACGATCTGAACGATACGCCCGACCGTTTACTGAACGTCTTTGCGGAAGCGGCGAAACACGGCAGCGAGGACCGGTTCATCGAGTTCATGTCCACATCCAAGATCACCTATTCCGGGGCGGGCATTTCCTGTATGGCGTCCAGCCTGCGAAACGTGAACAGGATCTTAGAGGATATGAAGATCCAGACGATCGGCCACGACAAGCTCAACCAACTCCGCCATTCCAGGGTATTCCGGTCCGCTTCGGACATCTACCGTCAGATGGAGGTCCACAAAGCCATCCTGCGTCCGAAATTCGAACTGCTTCATTCCGTTTTCGAGCGAGAATTGGGCGGCATCTCCGGACTTTCCTGGACGCATCCGAACGGGGGCTATTTCATCTGTATGACCCTGCCGTCCGGGACGGCCGCGCGGACCGTCGCGCTGGCCAAGGAGGCCGGTCTCAAGATCACCGATGCCGGCGCGCCTTTCCCGTATCATAAAGATCCGGACGACGCGGTCCTGCGGATCGCGCCCTCCTATCCCTCCCTCCACGCGCTGGCCGAAGCCGCGCCGCTGCTTTGCTGCTGCATCAAGCTGGCCTTGTGCGAAAAGGAGAATGGAAAGAAATCCTGATCCAGCGCTTTCGGGGCGCCGGCCGCGGCCGGCGTCCTTTTCCTTGCACGTTTCAAAACAATTTGCACAAAACGGGTAGTCCATATTAGGTATTTTTGCTTGTTGAAATATAATACATATTGTGGTATAAGAAAAAGGGGTTTTGAAGACACCCGCTCTTTCTTCGCGTCCGTTTTACCCGCCCGGGAATGCGCCCGGCCATCTCTGAAAGGATCCTTATGAAACGCTTTTTGTCTTTGACGCTGATCTGCATGACCGCGCTCGCATGCGTGCTCGGCTGTGCGGGTCCCCTGCTTGCGAAAGGAGAAGTGCCCGTGCACGGAAACGGTCTGGCCGACGCGAAAAACCTCTCCATCGGCAAATCCTATACGGTCGCGTACGAAAGCCCGATTGACAATGCCTATCCGAAAAAAGCCTATAAACCGGAAAGCAAGCTCACGGACGGGAAGAACGCCTCGTCGGCGTCCTATTCCGATCCCGGCTATACGCAGTTCTACCGCGGCACGTTCCTCTATCTGACGATCGATCTCGACGACGTGTGCGCGGTCGAGAGCGTGAACGTCCACGGCCTGAGTTCCAAAGCCGCCGGCATCTACGCACCCCGCACGATCGCCGTTTCGGTCTCGGAGGACGGCGAGTCCTTCGGGACGGTGGCGCAGTACAAGGACTCGGCACCGGCCAGCGCGCCCTCCTCGGGGAAGGCGTTCGGCGAAACGATCTATCTGCCGAAACTCTATAAAGCCCGCTACGTGCGCTTTACCATCAGCAGCGACGTGTTCCTGTATCTGGACGAAGTCACCGTCACCGGTTCCGAAGACGCTTCCCTTGGCGAATCCGCCACTCCGGACGAGCAGACGGAAGACCTCGGCTACGGCGCTCCGATCGACGGCATCCGCAACATCTGCCTGATGTATACGGTCGGACAGTACCGCGAAGAGCATCTGCTTCCGTATCTCGCCTATCTGGATACCGAAGGCAAGCCGAAGGATACGCTGTACGACGGCATGCTGTTCCTGCCATCCGGCGCCTCCGGGTTCGATTTCTCCTCGCCGTCCGGCTGGGACGCCTACATCGACGACCTGTTCGGCGAGAAGGGCAATACCAACCTGTCCGCGCTGAACAAGGCGATCGGGCTCTACGGCCTCGAACTGGGATTCAAGGAGGATTACCGCTATCCCGTCTTCCTGGCCGTCCCGAAACTGAAAGAGGGAAGCGACGAGTTCGACGGGCTGTATCCGCTCAATCTGGACACCAAACTGACCATCCTCCAAGGATACATCGACCGGATGATCGAGCGGTTCGAAAACGCCGGATTCGACCGGCTGGAACTGAAAGGGTTCTACTGGCACGAGGAGCTGATCCCGTATACCGAATACAATTACGCCGAAGACCTGATCACCGGCTTCACGTCCTACGTGCACGGGAAGGGCTACAAGGCGCTTTGGATCCCGTACTACTGCGCGTCCGGCTTCGAGCGCGGACCTGAACTGGGATTCGACGGCACCTGCCTGCAGACCGGCTACGCGTTCGATCACAGCCAGTCCGAAAACGGCGACAGCCAGCCGGCCGCCTGCGAAGAC
>JAGACN010000163.1 GCA_017614095.1 Clostridia bacterium
ATGAAGACGGCGATCACCCATTCCGCCGCAGGATTGCCGTACCCGCCGATGGAGTTGTTCAAAACGGAGAATCCGCCGGTTCCCGCCGTCGCGTAGGCACAGGCGGAAGCATTGTAGAAATCCATGCCCGTAAAGAGAAGAGCGATGGTCTCCAACGCGGTCAGCCCGAAATAGATGGCATAAAGGATGAGCGCGGTCTTGCGCATCTTGGGGACCAGCTTGCCCTTGGTCGGGCCGGGCACCTCGGCGCGCAGAATGTGGATGCTCTGACCGTTGCGCGCGGGAAGGATAGCCAGAAGGAAGACCAGCACGCCCATACCGCCGACCCAGTGGGTGAAGGAGCGCCAGTAAAGGATGCCTTTCGGCAGGGACTCGATGTCCGTGAGGATGGACGCGCCCGTCGTGGTAAATCCGGAAGCGGTTTCGAACAGCGCGTTTATGTAGTTCGGGATCGCGCCGCTGAACAGGAACGGAAGCGCACCGAACGCGGCCATCAGAAACCAGCCGAGCGCCGTGACGACAAAGCCCTCGCGGGCATAGATATTCGTGTTTTTCGGCTTGAAGAAGATGCACGGGACCGAAACAGCCAGCAGGATGCCGACCGTAATGACGAACGGCAGCACGTCTTCGCCGAAGACCGCCGACACCAGCAGCGGAATGAGCAGCAGCCCCGCTTCGATCAGCAGGATGACGCCCAGAAGGTACCGGATCATTTTCAGATTCATGACAAGATTTCCTTAATATCCTTCAGTTGTCCGCCGTAATTCATGACGATGACGGTATCGCCTTTTTCGATCTGGTCGCCGCCGGACGGGATGATCACCCGGTCGCGATGGACGATGCTGGCGATCAGCGTGTTCGGTTTCAGTTTCAGGTCCTTGAGCGGAATACCCGTAATGCCGTTCACCTCGTCCTTGACCAGGAATTCGATGGCTTCGATCCGGCCGTCCATCAGTTTGTACAGCGCCTCGATCTCCGACCCGCGGACGTTTGCCATGCCGCGTACGAAACGCAGGATCTGCGCCGCCGCGGACATACGGGGAGAAACGATGATGTCCAGTCCGGCTTTCTTCAAGAAATCCGACTTGTTCAGTTTCTGTACCATCGTGATGACTTTCGGCGCGCCGAGCGTCTTCGCGTACAGGCTCGCGAGCACGTTCTCCTCGTCCACCGACGAGAGCGTCAGGAACGCGTCCGTGCGTTCCAGTCCCTGCTCCAGCAGCACTTCCTGCTGGGCGCCGTCCGCGCAGATGGCGGTGCAGTTCGGGAAATCCGAGGTCAGCTCCCGGCAGACGTTCTCGTCCGGGTCGATGACCATGGAGCGGATCTTGGATTTGGCTAGCAGGGTCTCCAGATAATAGGTCACGCGTCCGCCGCCGGTGATCAGGATGTCCCGGATCGGGCGCTTATAGATGCCGATGGCCTTGAAGAAATCCGTCGTCGTATCCTCCGGCGCGGTCACGCAAACGGTATCGCCCGCCTCCAGCCGGAAATTGCCGTTCGGCACGAATGTATCGCCGTTCCTGAGGACGGCACAGATGAGGAACCGGAGATTCAGTTTCGCGCGCAGATCGTTCAGCGTTTCGCCGCACATCGGAGACCCTTCGTCGACCGGGATCTCAGCGACTTCGATGCGGCCGTGGTAGAACACGCTGACGCGCGCGGCGGACGGGAAACGCAGCGACCGGTAGATCTCCTTCGCGGCGCCGTATTCCGGATTGATGGTCAAAGACAGGTTCATGTCCGACTTGAGCAATTGCATCATTTCCGTATAGAGCGGATTGCGGATGCGCGCGACCGAATGCTTGGCGCCGAGTTTCCGTCCCGCCGTGCAGCACAGCAGGTTGATCTCGTCGCTCGGCGTGATGGCCAGCAGCAGGTCCGCGGATTCCGTGTTCGCCTTCCGCAGCGTGCTGACTTCCGTTGCGGTGCCGACGACGCCGTAGACGTCGTAGGTGTTCGACAGCTCGGTCAGGACCTTTTCATCCGTGTCAATAACTGTAATATTATGACCTTCTTCCGCGATCTCGCGGCAGACGGCCGTTCCGACCGTTCCGGCTCCGATGATGACGATATCCATACCGTATTCCTCAATTCTTACCGTACTTTTTTTCGAACTTCGCGATGTATTCTTCGTATTCTTTCAGGAAGTTGTCCAGCCGCTCCTGGCTCAGCCAGTATTTGCGGAGCGTCTCGATCTTTGCTTTCCAGGCTTCGAAGGATCTGTGGTAGCTCATGACGCCGTCGTTCAGGTTCGCCCAGCGTTCGATGCTGTAGTGCATGTCGTGCTCGATCTCGTCCATCATCTTGTCGCAGCGGGCCGAGACCGCTTCGGCGGACAGGTCGTTTTCCGCCCACCACTGCAGCCGCTCGTAGAACTCCTCGCGGAAGCGGGCGTTCTGGAACATCTTGTAGAAGATGCAGTTGAAGTCGGCGCAGCCGGCCGCGCTCGTCGTCGCGCAGATGGAGAGCATGGACTCCACCGAGCCGTATCCGTACGTCTTCGTACAGGACGCGAAGGTCTGGTCCAGATCGAACAGCAGCCAGTGCCATTTCCCGTCCAGTTCCCTGCTCCGGTAGACCCGGATGTTGCCCGCGTCCGTATTGACGCACCAGGACTGGATGATGTAGAAATCCATCACTTCCTGCAGGCAGATCCGTTCGTCCATCCATTCGTATTCCTCTTCGGTGGTCATGGAATGCTTCTGCGCGTAGGTCCAGATCTCGTCCCAGTTGCCCTTGCTGTATCCGTATTCCAGCGTCTTCATGCCCTTGACGATGTCCACGCTGTCCGAGGAGACGCCCAGATGCGCCGCCACGAAGTCTTCGTTCACCTTTTCGCGGATGAAATAGATGCCGTAGTATGCGCCGTTCACGTACAGGTTGACCGGGCGGTAGGACTGCGCGAGCACGGTCGTTTCCGCGTCCGTCACGACGGAGGTGGCGAACTCGTCGTTGATGAAATACCGGAAGGCGGCCGCGCCGGCCGAACCGGAACGCAAAACCAGCGCCTTGAATTCGCTAATGTCCAGTTTTTCGAACATCTGGTATTTCAGCGAGGAGTTTCCGTATTCGATCCGGAATTTCAGCTGGAAGCTCTTCTTGCCCAATTTGCGGCTGCTCTTGCCGTTGATCTTCAGCCCGCAGTCGATGGTGAACTGTTCCTTGCCGCCGGCGAAGAAGGTCGCGTTCGCGTGTACTTCCTTGTGCGACGTGTAGTTCGTATAGATCCATTTGAAATCCGACGGGGCCAGGGACAGCTGCATAACGTCCGCCGTGTAGTCCGGCAGATCGATCATATAGACGTAAGTGCTGTTCGGGCTGGGCGTCTGCCCGTGGCGGATGCTGATGGCGCGAACGGAAGTCGTCTTGTTGAAAACCAGTTCCTCGCCGCCGTATTTCGTGCTCTTGGAGGATGGTTCGCTGCCGTCGGTAGTATAGTAGATGGTCCCGTTGTCCGGCACCGACAGGGTCACGCGGACGGAGCCGGTGTATATTCCGCTTTTGACGGAGGCTTCGACCGGCATGGAGGGCAGTTCGTAACCGACCGTGTTTTCTTTTCCGACAGAGGAGGAAACGAAATACACGGGTTTGCCCGCGTAGCGGCCGTAGCTGCCGTTGTAGACCTGCTGCGGCACGTACAGCGTGTCGGTCAGTGTTCCTTCGGCATTCGTCAAGAATAGCGTCCGGTTCCCGCTGGACAGCGGGATGTTCAGATACATCGGGTTATCCCCTTCCGTTTCCTCCGGCACCGCGTAGAAGACGGCGAATTCGCCGGGCGCCAGGGTCACGTCCGGCAGCGGATATTTGCCCAGTTCGACGGCGGACACGCTCAGGGCGTAGCCGGCAAGTGAAACGGATCGATCCGACGAGGTGTTCTGGATCTCGATGATCCCGTAGCAGTTCCCGTCGTCGGAAACGATCTTGGAATTGAGCGGGATCACCTCCGAAATGAGCAGTTCCCTACCCGGCGTGTAGTCGATCGGCTCGGCGTTCGCGCGTCCCGGGGTCGGGATGCCGGTCTGCCTGCCGTCCTGCAGAACGGAGATGTTCTTTTTCATCTTCGGGATCTTCAGCGTGTGGATCTTCTTGCTGCCGTTCGTCAGGATGAGCGACTCGTCCCCGTCCGCCGAGATGGAGAAATCGATCTCGGGCCCGAAGCGCAGCACAATGTATCCCCCGGCCTGGAGTTTGACGGAGGGCAGGCGGTATTTGTTCAGTTCATAGGGCGTGTCCGTCAGATAGTAGGAGGACAGGGTAACGGCCGCACCCGTGTTGTTATAGAGTTCCACCCAGTCGCAGATCACCCCGTCGATCGGATAGAGCTTGTTCTTGGGCATCACTTCACTGATGAGCAGCGTCGCGGGCATACCGTCCCTGACCGGCGCCGGCTCGTCCGGATCGTCCGGATGCAGATACTTGTCCGGATTTGTCGTCTTTCCGGAACCGCTGTTGGTCTTGTCCCCGGTCTTGTCCTCGGTCTTGTCCTCGGTCTTGTCGTCTTTTTTGTCGCCGTCCTCTTTGCCGTCCGGGTCCGGTTCCTCGCTTGGCTCGTCGTCCGGAAGGGTGTTGTTCGATTCTTCCGGGATCAGGGGGATCACGTCCGAAGACGGGGTCGAAAGCTCCTCGGACGGTTCATCCGACGGCGTTTCTTCCGACGATTCGGCGACCGGTTCGGACGACGGTTCGTCTTCCGTCTCTTCCGGCACGGAAAGGACCGGCTCCGGCGACTCGGCTGCGGACGGTTCGGCCGGTTCGGCCGGACGCATGGGCACGACGGTCAGCGAAAGGACGAAAATCGTCGCCAGGACAACCGCATAGATGGGCAAAAGCCTTTTCATACTAACCTCGAATCATTCCCGCAAGAAAGCGGGAAAAATGACAATATCATTCGCCGGAAGCCCTGAAAAGGCGTCAAACGAATGATATCGCAATCATATAGGGGTCGGAAAATCAGTCCGCGCGGGGGGGTTCCGATGCGGATCCCCCATCCTGCGGCCGGTCTTCGTTTGGCGATTCGGTCTCTTCCGGTTCCTCTTCGCCATCGTATTCTTCAAATTCCTCGTCGTCCGCGTCTTCCATCCGGACAACGTCCAGTTCCTTTCCGCACGCGGGACAGATCAGCGTTTCCATCTTTTCCAGATCGTCGATGGCACAATAGACGGTCTCGCCGCAGGCGGGACATTCCAGGCCGATGACTTCGTCATCCTCATCGTCTTCGTCGACGTCATCCTCGTCCTCGTACTCGTCGTACTCGTCGTCTTCCTCGTCGTCTTCCTCGTCCTCGTCGTCTTCTTCGTCCTCGTCGTCGTACTCGTCGAAATCCTCGTCGGCATACGGGAAGTCGTCCTCTCCATAGAGATCCGACTCGACGGCAGACAGATCGTTGTCCATCTCATCGATGTAATCGCGCATCGCGGAGGTCTCCTCTTCCAGATCCGCTACGGAAAGAGCCAGGTCGTCCAAAAGATCCGAGATGGCATAGAAGAGTTTGCTTTCATTGGCGGTCTTGTCCAGATTCATGGCGTCCATCAATCCGCGCAGGTACGCCGCTTTTTCCGATACTGTCATGATTCGTACCGTCCTTTCGTTATCGCATCCGTGATGCTAAAATGGTGCAGGGAATGGTTGAAGAAACCCGGAAAAGGCCTTTTCGGCCTTTTTCCTTGTCGATTTGTTTTCTGTTTACCGTTTACTGTTTTCCGTCTTATTTCACGCGCTCCAGATATTCGCTGGTGCGGGTGTCCACGCGGATCATGTCGCCTTCGTTGATGAACATCGGGACTTTGATCTCGGCGCCGGTCTCGACGGTACAGGGCTTGGTAACGTTCGTCGCCGTGTTGCCCTTCACGCCGGGTTCGGCCTTGGTGACCAGCAGCTCCACGAAGATGGGCGGTTCCACGGAGAACACGTTGCCTTTATAGGAGACCAGTTTGCAGATCATTTCCTCTTTCACGAATTTGAAGCTGTCCGGAAGTTTGGACGCTTCGACCGGAGTCATCTCATAGGTCTCGAGGTCCATGAAATAGTAGAGGTTGCCGTCATTGTAGCTGTACTGCATCTCTCTGCGCTCCACGGTCGCGAGCGGGAATTTTGCGGTCGGGTTGAAGGTCGTCTCGATGACGGCGCCCGTGATCACGTTGCGCATCTTGGTGCGGACGAACGCGGCTCCTTTGCCCGGCTTCACGTGCTGGAATTCGATGATCTGCATGACCTGACCGTCCATTTCGAAGGTCAGTCCGTTTCTGAAATCGCCTGCCAATACCATATTGTGTGTTCCTCCTGCGTTATTAAAAGGGTTCAATAAAAATGTTTCTACGGCATTTTACTCTATATGCCGTCTTTTGTCAAGTGTTTTTCGCAACTTTACCCGCTTCCGGGCCGCCCCGCGGCGTCGGATGCTAGGCGATCTCGATCAGGGATTTGTCGCTCTTCGTCAGGATCTCGGCCCCGTCCTCCGTCACCAGCAGCAGGTCCTCGATCCGGACGCCGAACCGGCCTTCCAGATAGATGCCGGGCTCGGACGTCTGCAGCTGGCCGGGCTCGAAAACAGTCTCGGACCGGTAGCTGGAATTGGGCGCTTCGTGGATCTCCAGACCCAACGAATGGCCGGTGCTGTGCGTGAAGGCTTTGCCGTAGCCCGCTTTCTCGATGACGTCCCGCGCGCCCTTGTCGACCGCGATGCCGGTGACGCCCGGTTTCAACGCCGCGATGGCCGCCGCCTGCGCTTCCTTGACCGTCCCGTAGACGGTCTTCATCTCCTCGTCCGCCTTGCCGATGACCACCGTCCGGGTCATATCCGAGCAGTAGCCGTTGTACCGGGCGCCGTAATCCATCGTCAAAAAGGCGTTTTCGGTCAATACCACGTTCCCCGGCACGCCGTGCGGCAGGGAACTTTTCGGGCCGGAAACGGCGATCGTCTCGAACGCGGTCCCGTCCGCCCCGTTCTTGCGCATGAAATATTCCAGTTCCGCCGCGACCTCCACTTCGGTCATCCCCTTGTGCAGGACAGTCAGGATGTGCAGGAAGGCGGCGTCCGTGATGGACTGGGCCGTCCGGATATTCTCGATCTCCTTGGGCGTTTTGATCCGCCGCAGCTCCGCGCAGACGCCGGGCAGGTCCTCGACCGCGATGCCCTTTTCCTCCAAAGCGGCCTTGATGCGGTTCCAGGCGGCCACGCGGATGCGCGTGCCGTCCAGACAGACCTTCTTCCAGCCCGCCTGTTCGCATTTGCGGACCATCGTTTCCATCAGTCCGCCCTCGCTCAGTTCGGCGCGGGTGTCCGGATTGACCTGTTTCCGCGCGGCCTCGATGTAGCGGCCGTCCGTGATGAGCAGCGTTTCGTCCTTCCCGACCAGGACCAGTCCGTCCGTCGTCGGGAATCCGGTCAGCCAGTGCTGGCTCACCTCATCCGTAAAAATGGCTCCGTCGTATCCTTTTTCGGCGATCTTCGCATACAGTTTTCTTCCGTTTTCCATTTTTTTACAGTCCTTTCTGAAGATGGTATGTGATGCCCGCGCGGTCGAACGCCTTTTGCTCCCGGTCGCAGCAGGTGAAAATCAGGATCTGGTGATGGGCGGCCGCCTGCCCGAGCATGCGGGCGGTCGCGGTCAGCCGGCCGTCGTCCAGCCGTCCGAACGCGTCGTCCAGGATGACGGGGACCCCTTCCCCGTCGAACAGCACGTCCACCAGCGACAGCCGTTTGGCCAGCCCCGCGAGGTCCTTGGTCCCGCCGGACAGGTAGTCCGCCTCGTGCCGGACGCCGCCGGCTCCGGCGGTCATCGACAGGCTGGTGTCCATATCCAGCGTCCGGTAGGCGCCGTCCGTCGCCGCGCAGAAGTACAGCCCGGCGCGCTCCCCGATCTGCGGAGCGATGCGGCTCTTCATCCGGTCGGCGGCTTCCTCGATGCCTTTCTTGGCTTCGCCGTACGCGTCGTATTTCTTCTGTCCGTCTGCGATCAGCGCGGACAGCGCTTCCAGTTTTCCGGCCAGCAATGCCGGATCTTCCTCTTTGGCCTCCAGTCCGGCCAGCCGGATGCTCTTGTCCCGTTCCTGTTCGGAGAGCATCTCCTTCTGGCTGTCTAAGAAGCGTTTGTCGCGGTCGACCGTTTCACGCGGACGGAGAGGTTCTTCGGCCCCCGCCGACGCTTCCTCAAGCGCTTCCAGGCTGCGGCCTCCGAGCGCCGCGGAGAAGGCGGTGTTCGCTTCCTTGCGGCGGGTATCCAGCCGCGCGACGTCCTGGCAGGCCTGGATCAGTTCCTGCAATTGCGCCGAGAAATCCGTCCCGAGTTCCACGCGGTAGGAGCGGATGCCGGACGCGATCTCTTCCCGGATGGCCGTCTCTTTTTCTTCGGCCGCCCGCAAGGCGTTCCGTTCGTCCGTCCGCTTTTCGGCGTTTTCTTTGCGTTTGGCTTCCGCTTCCGGGACGGCGGCGATCCGGCGCGCGAGTTCCTTTTCATTGGACGCCCCGTACGTCTTCGCCAGTCTGTTTGCCAGAAGGAAGCAGACGGCGCATCCGGCCAGCGCGAGCACCGCGCCGCCGGCTAAAACGATGCCGGCGACCAGCGACGTCTTCCACAGAAGGACGGCAAGAACGGCGAATACGGCCGCGCACAGTCCAAGGGCAATCCGCCCGACCAGCAGTTCCTTGCGTTTCCGCAAAGCCTTTTCCGCTTCTTCCGGCTTCAGATCCCGGTCCAGTTCGGACGCTTCCGCCTCCAGTGCGCGCAGTGTCTGCTCCCGTTCCTCTTTTTCCAGCCGGAGCTGTTCCAGTTCGTTGTTCTTGTTGAGCAATCCGATCAGGAAGGGGCTGTCCTCCTCCCCGCGGGAGGCGATGAGGTCGGCCGCTTTTCGGTAGTCCGCTTCGGCTTCCTTCGCCCGGCCTTCCAGCCCGCGCAGCCGTTCGGCTTCGATCCTGGCGTCCCAGGCGTCCAGATTCTTCAGTTCTTCCGAGACTTTCTCCCGCTGGACGCGGTTCTTTTCCAGTAATTCCTGCTGCCGCTGCAGGTCGGTGCGCAGTTCGGAAATGGCGTCCGCCGTCTCTTTTGCCGTCCCCAGCCGGCTTTGCAGATCGCCCGCTTCCTTTTCCCATTTCGGCAGGATGCCGCCGCCCATGGCGCGTGCGCGCAGTTCGTTGCGGGCCTTCTGGAGCACGTCCGCCGCTTTCGCGGAACTGATCTGCTCTTCCGGGCTGACCGCGATGTTCTGCAATTGCTCCGCCAGAACGGTCTCCTTGCTGACCGGCGGGTCCGCCTGTTTCAGAAAGAGCGTGCGGGCGAAGACCTCTTCGGAGATGCCGAAGAGCGCCACGCCGGGGATCGCGTCGCCCGGGACTTCTTTTCCGGTCGCCGCGTCGGCAAACTCCACCGTTTCCTTGCCACCGACGACGCTGCGGGCGATCCGGTATTCCTTGTCTCCCTTGCAGATCCACAGTTTCCCTTCCGTTTTCGCGCTCTCCCAGGGGGTGAACAGTTTTTTCTCGTTTTCCGAAATGGACTGGCTGCGGCCGTTCGCGAACCCGTAGAGGCAGAATTTCACGAAGGACGCGAGCGTGCTTTTGCCGCTTTCGTTCGGGGCTTCCAGCAGATGGATGCCCTCCCCGTTCGGCTCCTTCCCCTCTTCGGCCGGGTTTTCGAAGGACAGAGAGAGGTCGCGCAGTTTCCCGAAGGAGGTGATCTCGACGCGTTTGATCCAGATGCTCATGCCTGTTTCCCTCCGTAATCCACGATGTTCCGTCCCTCCAGGGCCATCAGTCCGTATTTCAAAGCGTCCTCGGTCGCCTGTCCGGCTTCGATCTTTTCTTTCATCAGCCGGTAGAACACCCCTTTCAGGGTGGTGTTTTCCTCTAATTCCGTGAAGTCCGGCGCCAGAACCGTTTCGTCCCGGACCTCCACGTCGTCGCCCATCCAGCCGTCGTAGACCAGTTCCTCGGGCAGGAAGATCATGCCTTCCTTCACTTCGCCGGTCAGGATCAGCCGGATGACGGTGTCGTCGCCCGTTTCGCGGACGGCCGCCCGCGCGCGGGCCAAGGCTTCCGCCCGGTCGCAGCCGGTGATGTCGCAACGGAGGATCTCATACCGCCTCTTGGAGATGCGCTGGAAGGAAAGGTCCGCGCCCTCCTTGCCGACGGTGCCGATCAATACGCCCTTGTAGCCCGTCTCGTCGAATCCGCGCCCTTCCAGACAGCCGGGGTAGGCCCAGTAAACGCCGTTTTCGCACTGCAGGCCGGTGCCTTTGTGCACGTGTCCCAGCGCGACGTAGTCGAACCCGCTTTTTCCGATGTCTTCTTTCGTGCACGGCCCGTAGGGGGAGCCGGGGTTGTCCACGTCGGCATGCACGCACAGCAGATTGATGCGCTCCGGGTCCTCGATCGTCCAGCCGGTCAGCGGGTTTTGCGCATTGTTCTTTCCGTCGAAGGAGTAGCCGTAGACGTCCGTGTCCCATTCGTCCAGATGGACGACCTCCCGCTCCGGCTTCAAGACGATCACGTTCGGAGGGAAGCGGAAATACCGGTAGGGCGACGCGTCCGTCAGCGGGTCGTGGTTGCCGGCCGCCAGGATGAAGGTGCAGTCCGGACAGGAGGCGAACTCCTTTTCCATCAGCGAGCGGGTCTCCGGCGTCACCTCGTTGCGGTCGAACAGGTCTCCGCTCATCAGGCAGACCTGGATGTTCTGCGTCCGGATGAGCAGTGTGACGGACGACAGGTCCGACCGGAGCTCCGTCCGGTGGCGTTCCGCCTGCCGGGGGGATTTGAGCGAAAAGGGCGCGTCCAAATGCAGGTCCGCGCAATGCAAGATGCGAATCATGTTCTGTCGTTCCTCCTGAGCATGGGATTGGGCCGGTCCTTGTCCGGCAGCGCGATGAAGGCGCTCATGGTCCCGCGGTCGGGACCGGACGCGCGGTGGGAAAAGAACCATTCGGGATGGCATTTCGTACAGAGCCCGGAAACGGAAATTTGCGCTTCTTTGACGCCCGCGTCCAGCAAGACTGCCCGGTTGGCGGAAGCCAGGTCCAGCAAATATTTCGGTTCCTCCGTTCCGCCGTCGGGACTGAAAAAGGCATTGCCGGACCTGAAAGAAGCAAGAAACGCGTCGTACACGTCCTGTCCCACCTGATAGCATTCCTTCCCGATGCACGGGCCGATCGCGGCGAGGATGGTCTCTTTTTTGGCGCCCTGCAGACACATCTCCTTCACCGCGTTCTCCGCGATGCGGGAGGCGGTCCCCCGCCAGCCGGCGTGCACCGCGGCGCACACCTTGTTTTCCGGGTCGGCAAGCAGGATGGGGACGCAGTCCGCCGTCCGCACGGACAGCAGCAGTCCGGGCGTCTTTGTGACCAGTCCGTCCACGCCGAACGGGAATTTGGGCTTGCTCGTCCCGACGCCGCGCTCGGGCTCCCCGACCGTCCGGACGACGTCCGTATGCGCCTGGTAGGTCCGGCAGACGTCCTCCCTGCGCAGCCCGAACAGACGGGCGGCAATCTCGTAATTTTCCAAAACGCGTTCCTCGCTGTCGGGGACTTTTCCGGTCCCGGCCGCGAAATTCCAGGACGCGTAGCACCCTTCGCTGACCCCGCCTTTTCTGGTGGAGAAGAGGTGCGGGACGCCCGCTTCGTCGAACAGCGGACAGGTGAAGTAGGCGGCGTTCCCGTCGTGCAGGATCCATCCGGATTCCGTATTCGCCATTCGCTCATCCCCCCCTTCCGTCCGGCAGTCGTTTTCTTTCCTCCATTATATTTTCTCCACGCAGGAAAGTCAAGTTTCTGAGGCGGGAAAATGTCAAGTTTCAGAGCGGGAAAATCTCTTGACAGAAGGGCAACAATTCGGTATACTGAAAAGCGAACGAATGGAGGGATGGACATGACCGTGGACCGCGCCGGGAAACCCGTGGAAGACAAGCAGGAAAACGCGCGTTTTCTCTCGTTTC
Source organism: Clostridia bacterium (assembly GCA_017614095.1). The sequence continues at coordinate 11,925 of JAGACN010000163.1, forward strand.
TGTACGGAAACCCGGTCGGCCGTCTGCTGCTCAAGCTCTTCACCTCCCGGTTCCTTTCCAGGCTTGTCGGCCGGTATATGGACAGCCGGCTGTCGCTCGGGCGCGCGAAGAAATGCATGACCGCCTACGGGGTCGACCCGGCGGAACTGGAAAAAGATCCGGCGGACTTCAAGTCCTTCAACGACTTCTTCACCCGGAAGAAAAAACCGGACTGCCTGCACTGGTGCGGCGAGCCCGGACGCTTCCCCTCCCCGGCGGATTCCCGCGTCACCGCGCACCGGCTGGACGGGACGGCCGCCTTCCCCGTCAAGGGGGCGCCGTATACGGCCGAAGACCTGCTGCAGTCGCCCGAGGAAGCGGAAAATTTCCGTGACGGCTGGGCGCTCGTGTTCCGGCTCGCGCCGAGCGACTACCACCGCTACATCTATCCGGACGGCGGGACCGAAAAAGGTTTTTCCTTCATCCCCGGCGTCCTGCATACGGTCAGCCCGGTCGCGACCGGCCGCATCCCCGTTTTTCACCGCAACTGCCGGGAAAAGACCTTTCTGGAAACGGACCATTTCGGGCTTCTGGCCTATGTCGAGGTCGGTGCGATGATGGTCGGCAAGATCTGCAATACCCACCCGGACGGACGGTTCGAACGCGGGGACGAAAAAGGGTATTTCGCGTTCGGAGGCTCCACCATCGTGGTCCTGCTCCGGCCCGGGACGGCCGAACCGGACGAAGACATCCTGCAAAACAGCGAAAACGGCAACGAGACCTACGTCCGGCTGGGCGAGGCCGTCGCGCACATTCCCGATCCACGGTAAAGAATCTCACCAATATATTTTCGAGGAGGCCCATCATGGACGAAGAACGCAAATGGAACGAAAACGGAGCGGATGAAGACGACCGCACCATCCTGTCCGAACAGGATCTGAACGATCTGGACGCCGTCGAACTGGATCTGGTCGACGAAGAGGCCCAGGCGCGCGAAAAGGCGCTCAAAAAGAAGATTTTGATCGCCGCCGGAGCGGCTCTGTTCGTCGCCTCCGTCACCATCACGGTCCTGTTGCTGACCCGCAAAAAAGGCAACGACTGACAAAAAGACGAAAAGGAATGCCGGGATCCCGAAAAAACGGAGTCCCGGCGTCTTTTTGCGCATGGGAGAGGCCTCCCCGGTTTTTTTCGGGAAGGCCTCTTTTCTTTGGTATGGATCAGTAGGAGATGCCCTGCGCCAGCATGGCGTCGGCGACTTTCTCGAATCCGGCGATGTTCGCGCCGGCGACGAGATTGCCGTCCAGTCCGTAGCGCTTCGCCGC
>JAGACN010000164.1 GCA_017614095.1 Clostridia bacterium
AACAGCTTCCAGTCGGACTCTTGTACGGTATATAGCTTAATGGTCTCCATCAACCTTCACTCCTTCCGTTTCCGTTCACGTCCATTTTAACGGCGGCTGGACCGTTTGTCAACCATTGGAGAACGCCTTTTGCCATTTCGCTCTTGCTTTTCGTTATTGGATGGAGTATAGTGAAAACAGAATGAACGAACGTGCTTCGGAGGAAAGAGATATGGTGATTCGCGTCGGTATTTTCGGATACGGAAACCTCGGAAGAGGGGTGGAGTGCGCCCTGCGGCAGCAGCCGGACATGGAACTGACCGGCATCTTTACGCGCCGCGACCCGGAGTCGGTGCATTCGCTGACGGGCGCGCCCGTCTATCCGGCGTCGGAAGCGGAGTCGTTCCGCGACCGGATCGACGTGATGATTGTCTGCGGCGGGAGCGCGACCGACCTGCCGGTCCTGACCGGCAAGCTGGCGCGGACGTTCTCCGTCGTAGACAGTTTCGATACCCACGCGTCCATCCCGGAGCATTTCGCGTCCGGTGACGGCGCCGCGAAGGAAGCCGGGACGGTCGCCCTCATTTCCGGCGGCTGGGATCCGGGCGTCTTTTCGCTGATGCGCCTTTACGGCGACGTCTTCCTGCCCGACGGGCAGACGGACACCTTCTGGGGACCGGGCGTCAGCCAGGGCCATTCGGACGCGGTGCGCCGCATTCCCGGCGTGAAGGACGCGCGGCAGTATACATTGCCGGTGGAGGAATCCGTGCAGATAGTCCGTTCGGGGCAGATGCCGGAACTGTCTGCCCGCCAGAAGCACCGCAGGCTGTGCTACGTGGTCGCGGAAGAAGGCGCGGACAAAGAGGCCATCCGGACTGCGATTGTCACTATGCCGAACTATTTCGACGCCTACGACACGCAGGTGGTCTTCGTGACCGAAGAGGAAATGAAGGAAAAGCACAGCCGGCTGCCGCACGGGGGATTCGTCTTCCGGACGGGGCTGACCGGACTTTCCTTCACGCAGCGTGAAACGATGGAATTCGGGCTGCATCTGGATTCGAATCCGGAATTCACGGGCAGCGTCCTGTGCGCGCTGGCGCGCGGCGTTTACCGGCTGGTCCTGCGCGGGGAATCCGGATGTTATACGGTCTTCGACCTTCCGCCCGCCTATTTGTCCCCCCGCTCCGGCGCCGAACTGCGCGCAATGTTCCTTTGAAGGAAAAGGCTGAAAGGAGATCTCCTTGCTTTATCTGGTCGCAGCGGTCCTCTGTTCGGCCGCTTTCTCGTCGCTGCTCCGGTTTGCGGAGCCCCGCGTCGGAAACCGGTTTGCCCTGATCGCGGGCAATTATACCTCCTGCAGCCTGATCGGTCTGCTGTTCATCCTGATCAACCGGTCCTTTCCGACCGAGCGGATCCCGTTCACGCTCCTGTTCGGCGCGCTCAGCGGCTTTATGTATATGGGAACGCTTCTGCTCCTGCAGAAGACCATTTCCGCGTCCGGACTGGTGCTCGCGTCGGTCTTCAACAAGCTCGGCGTGCTCATTCCGGTCCTGCTTGCCCTGATCCTGTTCCGCGAACTGCCGACCGTCTGCCAGATCGTCGGATCCGGTCTGGCGGTCGCGGCCATCCTGCTTATGTTCCTCGGGAACGGGAAAGACGCTCCGGACGGAAACGCGAAGGCGGGAAAGCGGATCCTTGTATGGCTGCTTCCCGTCTGTCTGCTGATCGCCGCGGGATGCACGGACTCGATGGTCAATCTTTTCAATAAATTCGGACCGGCTTCCGGAAAGGACGCCTATCTGTTCCTCAATTTCTTCTTCGCGTTGCTGTTCAGCCTGACGCTGCTCCTGGTCCGTCTGAAGAAACATCCCGTAAAAGGGAAGGAATACCTGCTCGGCATGCTGGTCGGCATTCCGAACTATTTCGCCTCCCGGCTGGTCATGCATTCGTTGGGCAGCCTGCCCTCCGTCGTGGTCTATCCGGTCTACTGCGTGGGAACGCTGGCCGTGATCGCGGTCGCGGGCATCTTTCTGTTCAAGGAAAGACTGTCTCTCAAAAAATGGGTGGGCGTCGGGCTGATCGTCGCGGCGCTCGTGCTGCTGAATATCTGAGAACGATTCTGAACGGAGGGCAAACCGATGAGCAGAACAAAGATCTCGACCGAGATCGATACGATCGCGTCGGTCGTCGGGATGGAGAAAGCGGTGGAACTGGTCGCGAAGGCGGGGTTCGACTGCTGGGATTTTTCCCTCTTTAAAATGGGTGCCTACGACTGGAAGAACGGAAAGCGGATCCTGCGCGGGCACGCGCTGGAATACCGGGATACCGCTTTGCAGCTGGCGGAACGGCTGCGGAAGACCGGCGAACGGTACGGCATCACGTGCAACCAGTCACATGCGCCGTTTCCGGTCTACTGTGCGGAGATCCGCGAACTGCTGCCGCTCGCGCTGGAATGCACGGCGGAAGCCGGCGGGAAGATCTGCGTCGTGCATCCGGACAACTACAAGCCGGCGGAAGAGAACGCGGAGATGTACCGCGAGCTGCTGCCCGCCGCGCACCGGTTGAACGTGAAGATCGCCGCGGAGAACATGTGGACCTGGGACGACGCGCACAACCAGGCGGGATCCGCCGCCTGTTCGGACGGACCGGACTTCAGAAAGCACATCGATCTGGTGAACGATCCCTTCCTCGTCGCCTGCGTAGATATCGGACACGCGGAGATGAGAGGGCTGGGGACCGACGCGCGGACCATGATCCGGGAACTCGGAAACCGCGTTGCGGCGCTGCACATCCACGACAACGACAAATGGCACGACAGCCACGCGCTGCCGTTCACGATGAACATCGACTATCCGCCCATCCTGTCCGCGCTTGCCGAGGCCGGCTACTCCGGGGAATTCACGATGGAAACGGATTTCGTCGGCAAATACCACAAGGACGATCCGGAAGAAGGCGTCCGGATCCTGTGCGGGACCGCGCGGAAACTGGCGGACATGTTCGACGCCCTTCCGCACGCCGGCAGGGCGGTCTGATCCGGGCGGAAAGGAACCGTTATGAGAATCGTCTACATGCACTGCGACACCGTGATGGCGCTGATGAACGAGCCGGACATGAGCGTCCGGTCCAATCCGCTGATGGTGGACCTGGAAAAGATGCAGAAGGGGGACTATCTCCTCCAGTGCTTCGCCATGTTCGTCCCGTACCTGTCACGGGAGGAAAAGGAAAACTACTCGCCGTTCGTCTTCTGCAACCGGATGATCGACCGGTTCTACCGCGAGATGGACGCCAACCGGGACCTCATCCGTCCGGTGACCACGTTAAAAGAGATCGAGGAAAACCGCAAAAACGGGCTGCTGAGCGCCCTTCTGACCATCGAGGAGGGGGGCGTCTGCCTCGGACAGCTCGAACTGCTGCGCAATTTCTACCGGCTGGGCGTCCGGATGCTGACGCTGACATGGAATTTCAAGAACGAACTGGCCTGCCCGAATACGGACTACACCCCCTGGCTGTCCGAAGAAGAGCAGAAAACCGCGCGGGACAGCCGGATCCCGGAAACGGAAAAAGGACTGACCGAAACGGGGAAGGCGTTCGTGAAGGAAATGAACCGTCTGGGCATGATCATCGACTGCTCGCATCTGGGCGACGCGGGCTTCTACGACGTGCTGAAACTGTCCGAAAAGCCGGTCGTCTGCTCCCATTCCTGCGCGCGGTCCCTGTGCGGACACGTCCGCAACCTGACCGACGA
>JAGACN010000024.1 GCA_017614095.1 Clostridia bacterium
TCGTTGAGGTGAACGTTCTCAAGCTCGTTCAGATCGTAGAAGTATCCTTCCATGGCGAGCGTGGCCGCGTCGTACATATACGGCATGACGATGTCGTATTCGCAGATGCCGGCCATGGAGCTCTCACGGACTTTGGAGACCATGTCCGCGCCGCTGGTCGTACGCACTTCGGCGATCTCGACGCCGAATTTTTCGCTGACCAGGTCGTTTCTGGCCTGCACGTTGATCTTCAGCGTTTCGAAGGAGTCTTCCTGCGGCATGACCTCGACGGACTTGTAGGCGTTCGCGTAGTCGCCGACGACTAAGAAGGTGACCGTCTCGCCGTCGAACGTTTTGTCGGAAGGCAGGTTGTAGAACAGTTCATGGGATTCTTCCTGCGATACTTCGGGCTCGGAAGGTTCCCCGGAATCCGCAGGCGCTTCGGAACTGGTTTCCACCGGCGTCGTTTCGCAGGCGGCCGCCAGGACGACCATGAAGAGCGTCAGAAGCAGGCAGAGGAGTCGGATGGTTTTTTTCATACCTTTGTTCATGCGATGGACCGTTCCCCGGCAAACGATAGGATCGCATCGTTTCCTTTCTGTTGAATAAGATCTGTGTGGACCGGCCGCCCGCAGCCGGGATGCAAAAGATCGCGCGGACGGTCTTTTTCTTTTTTTCCGATTGTTATTCTACCCTATTTTTGGCGAAAATGCAAGATAAACTTTCAAAGAATCCGGTATGAATTCCGCGATTTGCCAAAAAAAGAACAACTTTTGGTCCTTTTCGTCCATTCTTTCCCGCCCCGCATTGACAACGCGCTCCGTTTGTGATACATATACAGATAGAATGAAAACGGAAAGGACCCTGTCATTTATGAAGCATTGCACCTACAAAACCGAAATGGTCTGTTCCCAGATCATCGAATTCGACCTTGAGGACAACGTCGTCTCCAACATCCGCTTTTTAGGCGGCTGCAACGGCAACCTGAAAGCCATCTCCAAACTGGTGGACGGATGGACGGTGGAGAAGATCGAATCCTACCTGCGCGGAAATACCTGCGGACGCCGGCCGACCTCGTGCGCGGACCAGCTCGCGATCGCCGTGCGGAAAGCCTATGAGGACAACCGGACGGCCTGAGAGTTCCGTTCGGCTCATGCTACGCTCCAATACGTATCCGCAGGTGCCTCCTGTCTGACTTCGGCCGGTTCCGGCCGTTTTTTTGTTCCATCAAACGGTCGCTCTTATGCAAAGAGCCCGGAATCAGTCGGATGATCCGAACTGCTTCACCGACCGCCCGTTTTCGATCAGTTTGACGGTCTTCACCCCGTCCTTCTCGCTCAACTGAATGTCGTAATCATGGATCGCCCCGTCGTAGCCGACACCCTCCAGGACGATCCTCCCGTTTTGATGGGAAAAGCGCAGATCCTGATAGTCCTTCACGAACAGATGCTCGTAAACGCCGTTCCCCGTGACGCAGATCACATAGAAGGAAAAAACACCGGACGTGGGTCCGTACCAAAGCAGCAGGAGATCATCGCTTCCGTCGCCGTCCAGATCGCAGACGCCGATCTTTTCCATCCACGTTCCGTATGAGGTCGTCCCTTTGACGACAGCAACAGAACCGGCATACCATTCGTTATCTTCGAACATCAGTTCTGCTTTGTCCTCATTCCGGAAGCGGTCATACGAATAGGACGGATAGGCAAAGACCTGTCCGCCGGTGCGTTCGTAAAAGCCCTTGGGCGTCACGTCGATGGGAAACAGGCGAATGGGCGACAGGCTGTCTTCTCTGTCCGGCATCAGCAGAGAAGCGGCTTCGTCGGCCGAAAGGCCGTTCTGCGGAGCGTACGGACTTTTCTGATACCAGGAAAGATGGAGCCGGCCGATCTCCTCATCGTAGTTGACGAACAGCATGCAGTCGTCGCGCAGAAAGAAATCGCTGTATTTCATATGGACATGGGAAAACCCGTCGGAAACCAGGCTTGACAGATAGGCGTCGAACTGCTCTCCGGAAACGCCGGTATACGTCAACCGGCCGTCCGGATCAGCGTCTTCAGCGGCTTCCGCTTCGGGAAGGACGAACGAAGGAGGGACATCCGGCAGGAACCGGTTGCAGTACCATACGTCATTGTCTTCATAGAGATCCGGCAGACGGCCTTGCGCTTTCGGCAGACTCTCTGCAGGACTGTTTTCCGTCCCGCAGGACGCGAACGGCAGGCACAGGCCGGCCGCGATTATGACCGCGCAGACGGCTAAAACGGAATGGAAGCACTGTTTTCTCATTAAGCCGCTCCTTTCAGAAATCGTAATACTTGTCGACTCCGCCGTATCCGACGATCCGTTTGTTTTCTTTCGTCTTCCGGATGAAATGCTTCAATCTCTTTTTGAATTCCTCCGGGCGGGAACGCGCAGCGTCGATATATGCGATGCGGATGCGCCGGTAGGATTCCGGGAAGGATAGATAATTCGTCCAGACCTGCACGTCTTCGCGCAAGGCGGCCAGGACGTCTTCGGGATAGACGAACGGCTGATGGATGATGTCTTCGACGTCCGGCTTTACGGACGGATGGATCATACCCTTTCCGTCCAGCCAGATCAGACGCTCGATGTTCGGCTGCGAATAGGGACTCCCTTTCCGGCGGGGCGTGAAACGGCGCAGCTGGTGCCGTTCGTCCAGCGTGCCGGCCGTCCCGTCGATCCAGCCGAAGCAGAGCGCTTCTTCGACGGCGTCGTTGTAGGAAACGCCCTGTTCGCCGGAATCCTTGTTCGGAAACACGAACCAGACTTCTTTTTCGCTCTCGAAATGTTCGGACAGCCACGCACGCCATTCCGAACGGTCCTTGACGGACAAAACGTTTTTCCGTTCCGTCACGGCGTTTCGCACTGCCCTCCGGCAGGCTCCTCCGGCTGTCCGTCCGTCATACGGCCATAAACCGCGTCGATCTGTTCCATCGTTTGCTGTATTATGCTTTCCGGGTCCGCGCCTGCCAGGTCCAGCCCGATGGCCTTGATCAGCCGGACGTCCCGGATGCCGTAAAAGGTCTGCGCCAGCGCGCGAATGTAGCCAAAGCCGTATTCGTCGGGGACGATATCCCCGCCCGCAGTCGTGACGTAGAAGAGGCGTTTTGCCCTGCATAGCCCTTCCGGCACGCCCGCCGCGGTATACCGGAATGTGACGCCGACGACGTTGACCAGTTCCAGATAGCGCTTGAGCACGGCCGGGAAAGACAGATCCCAGAGCGGAGATGCGATGACGATCTCGTCCGCTTTTGAAAACCGGGCAGCCGGCTCCAGAAGCGGATGACCGAAATCCCGTGCCAGCACGCACCGTTCACGCTTCTCCAGATAGGTCTCGTCCACGACCGGGAACGAAAAAGCGTCCAGGCGGATCTCCTCGACTTGTCCGCCGAGCGCGGAAAGCAGCCGGTCCGCCAGCCGTTTGGTGCGCGAACATGCGCGCACGCACGCGTTGATAAACAGAATCATCGTTCCAACCTCGTTTTGATGAAAGAAGTAAAGTATCAGCGAACCAAATAACCCGTATAATATTCTTCCTGAAAGCGGATGGTTTTCAGAATGAGTTCATCCGGAACGTCCGACCCGTCCAGCGAGACGATCCATTTGTCTTCGACGTCGTCCAGACGATGGTAGACCGCGATGACGGTCCCTTCGAACCGCTCCAGCGGCTCGTCCGTCCCGAACAGATAGACGTCCTGCTCTTCCCCGTCGCCGCCGAGAAGACCCTCAACGTATCCGTAATTGATCGGATAGACCAGATCCGGATGTTTGGGATGACGGCTTCCGACTGGGCGGTCGACGATCCCCCGCACCGTCTTTCCGATGACCGGATCCGTCACGGCTCAGTCCTCCTCGAGCGGACGGTCCGGAAGATGGCGGTTCACCTTTTTGCGGTAGGCCGTCCGCAGCTCCGCCGGCGTGATGCCGTAACTGAGCAGGACGTCCGAAAAATACATCAAGACGTCCGACAGTTCTTCCGTGAAATGCGCACGGACGTCCGGTTCGTTCATCACCGCTCCGACGCCGTTCTTTTTCAGAACGTCGATCACTTCGCCCAGTTCGCCGGTCATCCAGAGCAGCTTGTATCCGCCGTTTTCCGGGCAGTCGCGCATCCATTCGGGGTGCGCGTCCATCATCTGTTTTTGCCAGGAGAGCATCGTATTCAGACTGAAATCGTCAGGATTCCGTGTCATTGTTCGGGTCCTCCGTTCCGTCGTTCGTGATATCGTGCAATTCGGATTTCTTTTCTTTCTTCCGCAGGTCTTCGACCGTGACGTTGTGTTCGACCGGTTTCCATTTCGGCTCGTAGAAAAGCGTCACCGCCGCGATCGGGATATACGTAACAATAAACAAAGGGAAGGTGATGGCGTACAGGATCTTTTTGAAGGTCGTGGTCCGGATCTTTTTCCATTCGGAGATGGTCGTGATCAGCCCGACGGCAAAAACGGCGCTGAGCGTGTTGAACAGCAGCATGGTAAAAGATTCCAGCGCGATCAGGAAATTGTTTCCGAGCACTGCGCCGACGATCGCGATGGTCACGTTCAGCAGAATGGAAGCGAGCGAGATGAAATAGGCGGGAGCAATGTTCATAAAGATATCCATGCACCCGAAATTGCCGGTAA
>JAGACN010000165.1 GCA_017614095.1 Clostridia bacterium
GGGGAAGCGAAAGAAGCGGATCTCGGCATCGCGGGCGGGAACGGATATGTCGTTCTGTTCCGGAAGGGAACCGTTATCGGACGGATTCCCGCGGACGAGGCCGTGGATGTTCTGATCGAAACCATCAACCGGGGCGATTTCTGAGTTGCCCCGATTCTGTCGGAAAGGAGGTGCAGGCGTTGCCGCGTCCTTTTTTGGAAGTCTTTGCAAAATATAAGCCGGACGATGCGGAGAAGGCCTGCATCGACCGGATTCTTTCCTACCAGCTGAAAGTCGGACGGGCGGATAAGATCCTGGAGGCGGAGCTTTCGTTCTCGTCTCCGGTTCCCCAGGAAACGCTGTTTTCCATCGAACGGGCGATTCAGGACGCGTACGAGCTGAACCGTGTCCGGATCTATCCGGTTTATCCGTCCGAGTTCTTTACCGAGGAGTCGGTCCCGGCCCTGGTCCGGGAACTCATGCGCGAGGGAACGGTCGCCCGGGGCTTTTTCGACGCCTTCCGGATCGGAGCCTTCTCCCCCGAGCAGCTGATTCTGGAGATTCCGTTCGACGAAGGCGGCCTGTCTCTCGTGGATACGGCCCGCGCTCCGCAGCTGCTCTCCGACATCATTCTGCGGGAATACGGAATCCGCTGCCGGGTGGACATCCGTTCTTCGGACGACTACGCGGCCTATTTCGAACAGTTCGAGCAGGCCTCCCGGGAACAGCTCCACCGGATGATGGAGCCGGCAGCCGCCCCAGAAGCCGAGGAAGAGCCGGAGGAAACCCTGCCGGCCTCCAATACGCTTTCGAAGACGCCGGGCACGGTGACCCGGCTGGACGAACACCGCTACCGGACGGGCTCCGTGACCTTCGACTGGTCGAACCCGACCGCGGTCCTGGGAAATCCCTTTTCGGTCGAGTCCGAAGAGGAAATCACCCCCCTGGACGCCCTGACGTCCCCCCGGCGCGGCGTGATTGCCATGGGTCTGCTTTCGTATCTGGATTCGAAGGATACCAAACAGGGGGATAAAACCATCTTTACCCTGCACCTGACGGACGGGATTTCTTCCGTCGCGGTCAAGTGCATTCTGCGCAAAGAGGAGGCGGAGCTGTTTTCGCAGGCGCTCTGCCAGAAGAAAAAGAAGATCAAACGCGGGACCGTCGAGCTGTTTCTGTACGATCTCGCCCTTGCCGTCCGGGGTTCGCTGCGGCAGGACCGCTTCGACGGCGAACTGGCGATTACCCCGCACGCCGTCCAGATCATCGGCAGAGTCGAGCGGTCGGACGATGCCCCGAAAAAGCGGGTGGAACTGCACTGCCATACGAATATGTCCGCCATGGACGCGACGATTCCCCCGGATCAGCTGATCCGGACGGCGTCGCATTTCGGCATGCCGGCCGTCGCCGTGACCGATCACGGAAACGTGCAGGCGTTCCCGGAACTCATGCTGACGGCGGAGAAATCGGACGTCAAGGTTCTCTACGGCATGGAAGCCTATTTCGTGGACGATACCGCCCGCGCCTATTTCGGCGAAGAGCGGGGCGGCTTTGCGGACGAATGCGTCGTCTTCGACCTGGAGACGACGGGCCTTTCGTTCTTGACGGACGCCATCACGGAAATCGGCGCCGTCCGGGTCCGGGACGGGGAAATCTTAGACCGGTTCGACACCTTTGTCGATCCGGGCCGGCCGATCCCCCCTGCCATCACGGAGCTGACCGGCATCACGGACGAGATGGTCGCGGGCGCGCCTTCCCCGAAGGAGGCGCTGGAAGCGTTCCTGGATTTCGCGGGAGATTCGCTCCTGATCGCCCACAACGCGTCCTTCGATATTTCCTTCCTGCGCCGCGCGGCGGAGCTGTCCGGAAAGACGGTGTCAAACCCGTATCTGGATACCGTTCCCATGAGCCGGTACGTCAATCCGGAACTGAAAAACCATAAACTGGACACCGTGGCCGAATACTTCGGCCTGGGCGACTTCCGCCACCACCGGGCGTCGGACGACGCCGAGATGCTGGCAAGGATCTATCTCTGCATGACCGAAAAACTGCGCAGGGAAGGCGTTCACGATTTTGCGTCCCTGTCCCGGACCATGTCCGAGCGGGCGGATCCCCTGCGGCAGAAGACGTATCACCAGATTCTGCTCGCGAAGAACCTGACGGGCTTAAAGAACCTGTACCGTCTGGTTTCCGCGTCTTATCTGAACTACTACCGGAAGGTGCCGCGCATTCCCAAAACGCTGTTGAAGCAGCACAGGGAGGGCCTGATCGTCGGGTCGGCCTGCGAGGCGGGCGAGCTGTTCCGGGCAATCCTGGAAAACAAGACGGACGAGGAACTCAAGGAGATCGCGTCCTTCTACGACTATCTGGAAATCCAGCCGATTTCCAACAACCGTTTCCTGATCACGGAAGGCCGCTTGCCGGACGAGGAGGCGCTGAAGGATCTGAACCGGAAGGTGGTCGCCCTGGGCGATGAACTGGGGATTCCCGTCGTTGCCACATGCGACGCGCATTTCTTAGAGGAACAGGACGAGATCGTCCGCAAGATCCTGTTGACCGGCATGAAGTTTTCGGACGCGGACCGCGATGCGGGTTTGTATTTCCGCACCACGGACGAGATGCTCCGGGAGTTTGACTACCTGGGAGAGGAGACCGCCTACCGCGTGGTCGTGGAGAACCCGAACAAGATCGCGGACGAAATCGAGCGGATCCGCCCGATCCCGGACGGCAAGTTCCCCCCGAAGATGGAAGGGGCCGAACAGGAACTGCAGGACATCTGCCGGAAGCGGGCGAAGGACTGGTACGGAGATCCGCTGCCGGAACTCGTGGAAAAGCGGCTGGAAACGGAGCTGGGCGCCATTATCAAACACGACTTCGCCGTGCTGTACATGATCGCGCAGCGTCTGGTCGCCTATTCGAATTCGCTCGGCTACATGGTCGGGTCCCGGGGATCCGTCGGATCGTCCTTCGTGGCGACGGTTGCCGGCATTTCCGAAGTCAACCCGCTGCCCCCGCACTACCGGTGCAAATCCTGCCGGTACACGGAATTCGTCACGGACGGTTCGGCCGGGTCCGGCTTCGATCTGCCCGAGAAGCGCTGTCCCCGCTGCGGGGAAAAACTGTACCGGGACGGCCACGACATTCCCTTCGAGACGTTCCTTGGATTCGAAGGCGACAAGTCCCCGGATATCGACTTAAACTTTTCGGGCGACGTCCAGGGCAAGATTCACAAATACACCGCGGAGCTGTTCGGGGAGGAGAACGTCTTCCGGGCCGGAACCATCGGCACGCTGGCGTCCAAGACCGCGTTCGGCTACGTGGCCAAATACTGCGAGGAGCACGGCGTCAAGCTGTGCCGCGCCGAGACGGAGCGCCTGATTGCGTCCATGGTCGGCATCAAGCGGACGACCGGACAGCATCCGGGCGGCATCATCGTCGTGCCGCGCGAATACGACGTCTACGACTTCACCCCGGTCCAGCATCCCGCGGACGCGCCGGATTCGGACATCGTCACCACGCATTTCCAGTTTACCTATCTGCACGAGACGATTCTGAAGCTGGACGAGCTCGGCCACGATATGCCTACCAAACTGAAGCTGGCGGAACAGCTGACCGGCATCCCGGTGTCAGAAGTCGACACGTCGGATAAAAACGTCTACGAACTGTTCCATTCCTTAAAGCCTTTGGGCATCCGCCCGGAGGACACGGCGGGGATCGAACTGGGCACGCTAGGCATTCCGGAATTCGGCACGGGCTTCGCCCAGCAGATGTTAAAAGACGCGCAGCCGAAGACGTTTGCGGACCTTTTGCAGATTTCCGGCCTTTCCCACGGGACCAACGTCTGGGTCGACAACGCACAGGATCTGATCCGGAGCGGCGAGCACACCATTTCCGACGTCATCGGGACGCGGGACAGCATCATGCTGTATCTGTGTTCCATGGGGCTGGACAACGCCACGGCGTTCGCCACCATGGAGGCGGTCCGGAAGGGCAAGGGTCTGAAACCAGACATCGAAGAGAAGATGCGGGACCACGGCGTGCCGGACTGGTACATCGAGTCCTGCAAGAAGATCAAGTACCTGTTCCCGAAAGCCCACGCGGCGGCCTATGTCATGCAGGCCATTCAGTTCGCCTGGTACAAAGTCTACCGTCCCCTGGAATTCTACGCGGCCTACTTCACCGCGGCGCCGGACGGCTTCGACGGCGAAATCGTGCTGCGGGGCAGGGGCGGCATCACCCGGTTCTTGGACGAAGTGAAGCGGGCCGGCAACGACGCCAGCCAGCGCGACCAGGACGTCGCGGACGCCCTGAAGCTGGTTCTGGAGAGCATCGCACGCGGGGTCCGCTACCTGAAGCCGGACCTTTACCGGTCGGACGCGAAGGCGTTTCTGCCGGAAGACGGCGCGATCCGCCTGCCGTTCTCGGTCTTTCCGGGGCTCGGCGTGTCCGCAGCGGAGAAAATCGTGCGGGCCCGCGCGGACGGGGAGTTTTTCTCCCGGTCCGAACTGCAGGAGCGCGCGCAGCTGTCCAAATCCGTCATGGAGGTTCTGGCGTCCGCCGGGGTCCTGGACGGCATGAACGAGACGAACCAGCTGACCCTGTTCTGAGGAGCGGGGATATAATCCAATCAAATGATTGGATTATCAAATAATTGTATGATAACTATTGACAACGCGTCCGCGTTGTGGTATACTGTTCCCACGGCCCGAGGGAAAGGAGGGTGTGTTCCATGAATGATAAGAAGAAAGTGAAGGAAGTGCAGGCGGAAAACGGCGCGCGCTTCCGCGAAAAGAAGGTTCCCCTTGCCTACCCCTACTGGTGCGCCGCGGCGGTCTGGATTTTCGCCGCCCTGTTCGTCCGGATGAAGAGCATTTGGTCGATTCTGATCGTGGCAGCGGTTTCCTTCGTGGTCTTCTGGATCGCGAAGGCGATTTTCAAGCCGGAGATCCGGATGGAGGAGATCCCGTTCCAGTCCGGGAACGCGGACCTGGATTCCCTGGTCGGGGAACTGGACGATTCCGTACGCCGCATTGAGGCGGCCGGGACGGCCATCGCGCCCGAACGCCCGCAGACCGCGGAGCAGCTCCGCAAGATCCTTTCCACCGTCGGAAAGATCCGGGAGTGCCTGATCAAGGATCCGGAGGATTCCAAGATGTCCCGCCGGTTCTTAACCTATTACCTGCCTTCCACCGCCAAACTGGCGGAGAAGTACGCGTCCACCCTGTCCGAGAAGGCGGAGACGGACTCCGCGAACAAGACCCTGGAAGCGATCGACCGCTCCCTGATCCAGATCGACGAAGCGTTCCGCCGTCAGTACGACGCCCTGTACGAAAACGACAGGATCGACGTGACGTCGGACATCGCGGCCCTGGAGACCATGCTTAAGCAGGACAACCTGGCCTGAAACCAATCAACATTATCATACGGAGGACACGATCATGAGCGATACACCCGAACTGACCCTGGATCCCTTTGCCCAGGCCGAAAACCCCGCATTTGCCGAAACCGCTCTCGCCAAAGCCGATCCGCAGACCGATATGGCGGAAATGATTCAGTCCGGTCTTTCGGAAGAAGAGAAGAAAATGGTGACCGAGTTCGCCGGGAAGATCAACATCGCGGACACCGCCGTCGTGCTGCAGTACGGCGCGGGCACGCAGCAGAAGATCGCGGCCTTCTCCGACAGCGCCCTGAAATCGGTCCGGACGCAGGACCTCGGCGAGACCGGGGACGTGCTGGCCAAGCTCGTTGCGGAACTGAAAGACTTCGATTCCGACATCGATCAGGCGGGCTCCCGTTCGCTGTTCCGCCGTACCAAGAAGAAGATCACGGCGCTGAAGGCGAAGTACGACAAGGTGGAGGGCAGCGTGTCCAACATCGTCGACACGCTGGACAAGCACCAGGTGACCCTCTTAAAGGACGTTTCCGTCCTGGACGAACTGTACCAGACCAACTTTACCTATTTCAAGGAACTGTCCATGTACATCGCCGCCGGCAAGCTGAAGCTGGAGCAGGAGCGCAACGAAACCCTGAAGGAACTGCGGGAGAAAGCGGAGCAGTCAGGTCTGCCTGAAGACGCCCAGAAGGCGAACGACTACGCAGGCATGTGCGACCGGTTCGAGCGGAAGCTTCACGATCTGGAGCTGTCCCGCGCCGTTTCCATCCAGATGGCGCCCCAGATCCGCATCGTGCAGGGCAACGACACCCTGATGTGCCAGAAGATTCAGTCCACGATCGTCAACACCATTCCGCTCTGGAAGAGCCAGATGATCATCGCCCTGGGACTCGAGCACTCCGAGCAGGCGCTCCGCGCTGAGCGGGCGGTCACCGACATGACCAACGACCTGCTGAAGAAGAACGCGGCGCTTCTGCACCAGAGCACCGTGGAAACCGCCAAGGAGAACGAGCGGGGCATCGTGGACATCGAAACGCTGTCCCAGACCAACCGCGAGTTGATCGCGACGCTGGACGAGGTTCGCCAGATCCAGTCCGACGGCAAGGCGAAGCGCCGGGAGGCGGAAGCCGAACTCGGCCGCATCGAGGAAGAACTCAAGGCAAAACTGCTCGAGTACACCAAGCCCGCGGAGTGATTCCGGGGTTTGATCACAACCGGTTTTCCATCATCCGGAAGGGAGGTGTCCTCCGTTGAAAAAAACACTTAAATACAGTGTGGGGCTGTCCGCCGTCGTGCTGGTGCTCCTGATCCTTTCGTCGATTCTGTTCGGGGTCTACCGGACGGCGGCGGGGCTCGAGCGCGCAGTTCTCGCCGCGTACAACGCGTCGGGCAGCGACGGCGCGGGACGGTTTGCCAATCTTTCGGAGCTGACGGTCTCGTGCCTGACCGACGCGAAGGAACTGGCGAAAATCGCCGCCGACGCAGGAGTCAGTCCCGGGACTCTGGCCGAAGACGCGGAAAGCCTGTCCGGACAGCTCGCCTCCGACCCGTTCGTCGGAGAAAAGGCCCTTTCGGACCTGTTCGGCGAGGCCTCGGTTCTGTACTACGGAATCCAGTCCGACGCCTCCGCGGATCCCGCTCTGAAGGAAGCCGCGGCCGCCGCGTTCCGGTCCATGGAAACCGCCCGGAAACGGCTGGGAGAAGCCGGGGCGTACGCCGAAGCGGCGAAAGCCTACAATGAAATGATTACCGCGTTCCCGGCATCCCTGATCCTTGCCGGACGCAAACCGGCGGTTCTGTTCCGCTGAAAACGGCAAAGATCCGCCGAAGGACCTTTTGAAAGGAGATGAGAACGTCATGCGGACGCGCAATCTCTTTCGCACCTGTCTGCTCCTGCTGATCCCCCTGCTGCTTCTTCTGTGCACCGCCTGCGGGAGCAAAACCGCGGTCTCGTCTTCCTACGAATCGGTGCAGGATTCCGCGGGAATCTTGTCCGAATCCACCGAGGAGGAGATCCTGGAAACCAACCGCAAACTGGCCGCCGCGTGCGGCTGCCGCGTTCAGGTTCTGACCGTTTCCTCCGTGAACGGGATGAAGATCTCCGAGTACGCGTCCAAGGCTTTTTCGGAGTGGGCGTGCGATTCCAACACCGTGCTTCTGGTCATCGCGTCTGAAGACCGGGACTACTGGGCCGTCTCCGGAAAGGATACCGCCCTGTCGTCCGGAGCCCTTCAGCGGATTCTGGAGACCGTGTTCGAACCGAAGTTCGCGGCCGGCGAGCCGGACGAGGGAACGAAGGAAACGTTTGAACACATCGTCGGCTACTTCGTCACCTATCATCAGGTGACCCTGCCGAACGAGGTGCCGGATTCTTCCGGCAGTGATTCGGGCTGGCGCCCGTCTCTCCGTCCGGGGACTCTGTTCGGGGGACTCTTCGGAGCCGTCTGGGATGTGCTGTCCTGGGCCTTCCATCTCGTGACCGGTCTGATCCGGGACATCTTCGGCATCATCCGGGCGCTGCCGACTTTTGCGGTCATCGCGATCGTGATCGTCCTTCTGGTCGCCTTCGGCCGCAAGTCAAGCAAGAAGTAATGATCAGCGGGGAGTTGCAGAGGAATCCGTCTTCTGCGCTCCCCTTCTTCTTTTCTCCTGCCCTGCCTGCGGCAGGAAACCGCGGAAAAGCGGGGAAATCACGGAAGAAATCGTACTTTTTTGTGTTTCCCCCCTTGATTTTCCCCCAAAAGTATGGTATATAATATGGAGATTTCATTCCAAGATTTGAGGGAGCGATAACACGATGAAACAGGGTATCCATCCGAAGTACGTAGATTGCACGATTACCTGTGCGTGCGGCGAAGTTGTCAAGACGAAATCGACCAAGGGCGACCTTCGCGTTGAAATCTGTTCGAAATGCCACCCGTTTTTCACAGGCAAACAGAAGTTTGTTGATGCAGGCGGCCGTGTCGACAAGTTCAAGCGCCGTCTCAGCATGAGTGCGAACGCAAAGTGATCTGCGAAAACAAATAAGAGGGGTGTCTCGGCAGAATACGGAGGACACCCTTTTATTTTCCTTTCCGGTTCAGCCCGCCGGGAGGAGCGGAAAGGAGCGGAGCGGATGACGAACAATCACCCGGAAACCGCAGCTTCAGCGCACGCGGTCCTTGTGGGTCTGGTGACCCGGGACAACGACCTGCAGTCCTGCGAGGTTTCCTTAAAA
>JAGACN010000166.1 GCA_017614095.1 Clostridia bacterium
CCGGCAGGAACTGTTTGCAGCAGACCGGCCGGCCGCACATGCCGATGCCGCCGCACAGGCGCGCCTCATCGCGCGGTCCGATCTGCCTCAGTTCGATCCGGGTGTGGAACACGGCGGCCAGATCTTTGACCAGTTCGCGGAAATCCACGCGTCCGTCCGCCGTAAAATAGAAGCAGAGTTTGGTGTTGTCGAAGGTGTATTCGACGTCCACCAGCTGCATGTCCAGTTTGTTCTTCTGGACCTTCTCCACGAAAATGGGTTTGGCTTCCTCCTCCAACCGGCAGTTGGACCGGAAATGCGCCAGATCCTTCTCATCCGCTTTCCGGAGGACAGGCTTCAGCGGCTGGACGATATCCGTGGCGGGCACCATACGGTTGCCGTCGGTCACGTCCCCGAATTCCATGCCGCGCACGGTTTCCACGATGGCATGGTCTCCGGCCGAAAACGGGATCCCGTTCGGAGAGAAGAAATAGACTTTCCCCGCCCCGCGGAAACGGATCCCGATGATCTCCACCGGTTCGGGCGCCGGTTCTTCCGGCACGCTTGGCGTTTCGTTCGGTCCGAAATCCGGAGCAGCGGCGTTCTCGTCGGGAACGTATGCGTTCTCCTCCTGTCCCGTCTGTTCGTCCGTCACTTCCCCGACCTTTTCCGGCTGCGGCTTTTCGGCAGGATGATCCGGCCGGTTCCTCCGCTCCTGGTCGCGTCTTTTCTTGTAATTCTTATTGTTGTGTCTCCGGTCGTTCCACGACCGGTTGTTATGCCCGTCCGCCGAGCCGTGCGGCTTTTCCGCGTCCGGGTTGCCGCCCGGCGTTTTGGGGGCTATTTTCTCCTCCCGGTTTCCGGTCAGGTCGATGATCTTCCGTTCTTCCATACTTATTCTCCAATTCTATTCATAGCCGCTCACAGATCGGCCGCAAGGCGGGTCAGGTCCGCCGACAGGTTTCCGTTCGATTCGACGCTCTCCCGGCAGCGGATGATCGCGTCGCACATGGCGACCAGCTGCTTCCGCGTCGCGCGGTCCGAGAACGCCTCCGCGTCCTCCTGCCGCAGCAGGACCGCCTCCCCGCCCGTTTTCGCGAGCAGCACGTCGGTCATCATACGCAGGAAAAGATCCAGCAGCGGCAGCAGGTTCTCGCGTTTCTGCCTGACTGCCGCAAACGCGGACACGCGGCTGTACCGGTCGGCCGCGAACGCGGCTTCCAGCCATCCTCTGGCCGTTTCGCGGTCCGCCGCCGCTTTCTTCTGCAGAAACTGCTCCGCTTTTCCGTAACTGCCCTCGGCGAACCGGATCGCGGCGTTCAGATCCTCTTCCAGCGCGCGGGGGTACTGCTTCAGCAGCCTCTGCTGCAGTTCGCCGTCGGACAGCCCGGGGACCACGATGAACTGGCCGCGCGAGCGGACGGTCGGAAGCAGCGCTTTTCTGGTCTCGGTCAGCAGGAACAGATAGACGCCCTCGGGCGGTTCCTCGAATACTTTCAGCAGCGCGTTCTGGGCCGGGGCCTGCATGTCCTGCGCGTCGTCGAGGATGAACACCATCCGGCTCCCGTCCACGGGGGCCATCGTCGTCTCCCGGATGAGGGTGCGGACGTCTCCGACGGAGACCGGCTTGTCGCCCTGCCCGTACAGATGCAGATCGGGATGGTATCCGTCCCGCACCTTCCGGCAGGAGCGGCATTCGCCGCAGGGCGGGTCGTCGCTTTCGCACAGCAGCGCGGAGGCGAACCACAGCGCCGTTTCCATTTTGCCGATTCCGGCGGGGCCTTCCAGGATATATGCGTGCGAGCAGGTGCCTTCCCGCAGCTTGTTCCGAAAGGATTCCCGGATGCCGTTGAGATCTCCGGCCACGTGCGCACGCTCCTTCCCGTTTTTTGTCATTATACCACTCGAAGAGGGGTTTGGGAAGTGGATTTGAGGAAAAATAATTGACAATTCGGAAAAAAGAGGTAGAATGGGAGCAGAAGAGCATTGTGCATCGGAGGCATTCCCTATGACCATTATCGGAATCGACATCGGCGGCAGCACGACCAAGATCGTGGGATTCCGCGGCGAGACCCTGCTGCCCCCGCTCCAGGTCCGCGCGACGGATCCGCTGGCGTCCGTTTACGGCGCGTTCGGCCGTTATCTGAGCGAGAACGACATTCCCCTGTCCGAGATCGACGAGATCCGCATCACGGGCGTCGGGTCCTCGTTCGTGGGCGAGCCCCTGTTCGGCGTCCGGACGGTGCGCGTGGACGAATTCCGCGCGGACGCGCTCGGCGGTCTGTATCTGACCGGACTGCCCGAAGCCATCCTGGTCAGCATGGGCACCGGCACGGCCTACGTCTACGCGGCGGCCGGCGTCAGCGAGTACCTCGGCGGCACCGGCGTCGGCGGCGGCACCCTGACCGGGCTTTCCAAGAAAATGCTCGGTATGACCGGAGCCGCTCAGGTCGCGGAACTCGCCAAGGACGGCGATCTGTCCATGGTCGACCTGCGCATCGGCGACATCATGAAGGGCGGCATCAACGACATCCTCTCCTCCAACGCGACGGCCGCAAACTTCGGGAACCTGAACGATCTGGCCACGCCGTCGGACATCGCGCGCGGCATCTTCAATCTCATCTACGAGACCGTCGGCATGCTGGCCGTCTTCGCGGCGCGGCAAAAGAACACGAAAAACATCGTCCTGATCGGCAACCTGTCCGGACTGCCGCAGGCAAAAGAGACTTTTGAAGCACTGAACCGGATGTTCGGCATGCATTTCCGGATCCCGGAACTGTCCGCCTTCGGAACGGTCATCGGCGCGG
Source organism: Clostridia bacterium (assembly GCA_017614095.1). The sequence goes on from JAGACN010000166.1 coordinate 2,787, forward strand.
CGCTGTCGGAAGACGGCATCCCGGTAAAGGAGGACTGAAACCATGAGCACACCGGCACGCTGGAGCCCAAAACTGTTCGCCATGCTGCTGGAGCGCGCGAAAGGCGTCCGCTCCTGGCGCCAGTTCGCCGCCGAATGCGGCGTCAGTTACGTGCAGATGCGCAAGCTGGCCGGCTCCGCCCAGGAGAACCCGCCCCGTCCGAAGCTGATCCGGAAGATCGCCTCGAACGCGTTCGGAGACGTGGATCTGGAAGACCTGCTGTTCGCGGCCGGCATGAACCGGCTGACCGGGCCCCTGCCCGAAAAGAATGCGCCGGCCGACGCCGACGCGGAAAAACTGCGCGCTTTGCGTCCGCGCGACCGTGAAACGGTCCGCGAACTGATCGATATCCTCTACGCAAAATCCGGGACCGCGAACCGGTCCTGATCCGGTTTCCCAAATACCGGACCGCACGACCGCAGAAAGGAGGGGTTCAGATGTACAAATGCAAGCCCGAGCGCAACGTCGGCCAGATGATCCTGCTGATCGCCGGCGCCGTTCTGGTGACCGGAGGGCTCTTCGTCCTGGCCGCGTTCTGGAAAGAAAACGCCGGGCTGATCCGCTTCATCGGCTTCTTCGCGCTGGCCGTCTCCATCTATTTCCTCTACCGGTTCACGCTGACCGAAGTGGAATACACCCTGTACAACGGCGAATTCACCGTCACCCGGATCGTCGGTTCCAAGCGGACCGAACTCGCCGTGCTGGACCTGGCGGATACCGTCGCGCTGGTCACCAAGTCGGAATTCAAAGCGCAGGGCCTGAACAGGGGGCTGTCCACCATCTGCAACTATTCCCAGAATTTCGGGAGCGATCACTGGGTATACGTCTTTACCTTCCAGGACAGGAAAGCGTCCGTGGAATTCGAACCGAACGACGCGTTCGTCGCCATCTTCCGCGCGGAGATCGAACGCGCGAAGAACCGCCCGTCCGATCCGGAGGACGGAGACGGCATCCTCATCTGATCCTTTTCCGCCATCGAAAAAGCCGGCCCGCCGGGGCCGGCTCGTTTTTTCGTTCAGGCCATCCGGGCCAGCATTTCCCGCGTGACCTCGGCCAGCAGCGGCTGCCCCTGCAGGAACCGTTCGATCTCGTCGCACGCGTGCTGCCCGACTTTCTTCAATCCGTTGTTTGCCAGTCCGGCCAGATGCGGGGTCATGATCACGTTCGGAAGCGACCGGAGCGGATGATCGGCTGCCGGGGGTTCCGGATCGAAGACGTCGAGGCACGCGTATTTCAGATTGCCCGCCTTCATATGTTCGTAAAGCGCCTCCTCGTCGATGATGGTCCCGCGCGCGGTGTTGATCAGCACCGCGTCTTTTTTCATTTTGCCCAGCGTTTCCCGGTTGAGCATGTGATGGGTCTCCGGGATGGACGGCGCGTGAACGGACAGGATGTCCGCCTGTTCCAAAACCTCGTCCAGTTCCGCCTTCCGTGCGCCCATCGCCTCCGCTTTCGCCTCGTCGATGAACGGATCGTAGAGCAGGATATCCACCTGGAAGGGCTTGAGCAGTTCGATGTAATGCCGGCCCGCCCAGCCGCCGCCGATGACGCCGACGGTCAGATCGTACAGTTCGCGGATGTTCTCTTTTCCCTCCGCCCAGCCGCCGCGGTGCAGGCTGTCGTTCAGCGCGAAAAAGTTCTTGGAGGCGGCGATGGTGAACCCGAGCGCGGTCTCGGAAACGCCCATGGAAAGCATGGGCGCGCTGGAGGATACGCGGATGCCGCGCGCCCAGAGCGCGTCGGACACGACCGGCTTGACCGATCCCGCCGCGTGCATCAAAAATTTCAGATCCGGGCAGACGGACAGCAGGTCCTCGTCCAGCGGGCGGTTGCCCCAGGACGTGACGGCGATGGTCGCCCCCCGCAGCAGTTCCTTCACGTTTTCCGGCTCGGTGCCGCCTTCGTTGACGACCACTTCCCCGATCTTTTCCATCCGGCGGACGGTTTTTTCGTTGATGACCATGGCGCGCGTGCCGGGGTCCATCAGCAAGACAATCTTTTCCATGTGGGCTACTCCTTAAAAAATGGTTTTCACGTCGTTCGTTTTCGTTTCGAACAGGTCTTCGTATCCGTTCTTCCCGAACAGCAGGCCGCTGTCCTCATAGAAGGACGCGGACAGCGCGAACCGCCCGCCGGCCTCGTCCCGTCCGGTCATCCCGTCCGGGAGCAGTTTCTTCATCTCTTCCCAGTGGAGATAGTTCTGGTTCCCGTTCACCTCCACGCAGCCGGTCCGCATGCCATCCAGCGGCGAGATGCGGGCCGCGAACTGCTTGTTCCATTCGGCCAGGAACGGATTGACGGTCAGATCCGCGCACAGGCACTGCCCGCCGGCCGACAGAACGGCATAAGCCATCCGGAAGGAGACGGAAAGCGTCTTGGCGATCGGTTTCAGCGCAACGGCGCGGTATCCCAGCGCCATGCGCGACCGGACGTCCTCCAACGAATGGGCCGACTCGTCGGCGTTCACGCAGACGGGCAGCGACCGGACATCGATCTCGTTCTCCGGTGCGAACGGTTCCTCCAGCAGGACGATCCGGTCCAGCAGCCCGGCTTTGTCGCAGCCGTCCAGCAGCTGCTCCACGCGGGAAAGGGTGTCGTAGCGTCCGTTCGCGTCCAGATAATACAGGATGTGTCCGCTTTCGGTCAGACCGGTCGGATAGCGCGAAGCGATCTCGTGGATCGCACGGACACGCCGGACGTCCCAGTCCACCATCGCGCGCATGTCCTCTTCGTGACCGGAACAGCCCGGGACCGCTTTTCCGATCTTGATCTTCAACAGTCCGGTGCCCGCGCGTGACAGCCGTTCGATCTCATCGTCCGGCACCGCGTAGGACAGGAGCGGGATGTGGGCCAGTTCCGGATAGGTCCGGTCCATGACCGGCTTCACGTCCTCCGGGATCAGATCGTCGAACCGGGTCCAGCCGTTTTCGCGGGCGGTCAGCATCCATAAGGCGAGATCCAGCCCGACCAGCGCGTTCAGAACGAACGTCAAAGCGACGGTCCGCCCGCAGACGCGGTCGGCATACCGCTTGACCTCCGGCAGGATCCCGTTCAGCACCTCTTCCGGCGACGTGAACGTCCATCCTTCCAGCAGACGCAGCGCGTATTCGGTCACGGACATCATCAGCGCGGAAGATTCCGCGGGCGCGTGCTCCGCAAATACGGCGGCGTCCGACCACAGGACGCTCTCCACGCACGGCGCGGCGACGCGGAAGCGGCCGGACTCCAGCAGAACGACCGTCTGCCAGAGTTCGTCCAGGTACCGTCCCTTGAATCCGAAAGGCGCCTTGAGCGGTTCGCGGATCCAGGTCAGCGACGCGGAGCAGATGCGGACCGGATTCACGGCTGTCTGGCCAGCCAGCCGGCAATGACGGCGGCCGTTTCGTCCGGAACGACGTTATCGAGCGGTTTTCCGTACTTGATCAGATCCCGCGCGTAGGTGGAGCTGATGTGCGACAGCGCCCCTTCGGAAGGCAGGATGACCGTCTCCGCGTTCCCGATGTCCCGGTTCATCGCCGCGACCTGGGATTCGTAATCGAAATCGCCGCCGTTGCGCGCGCCGCGCACGATGACGGGATTCTCGTAGCGCCGGATGTATTCGGCGAGCAGCCCGTCCAGCAGCCGGACTTCGACCGAGCCGTCCGGGAAGCAGGCCTTCACGGACTCCAGACGGACCTCGTCCGGCAGAAGCGCCGTCTTTCCGATGTTGCTGCACACCAGGATCACGACGCGGTCGAACAGTTTCTGCGCGCGCCGGACCAGATTCAGATGTCCGACGGTAAAGGGATCGAAACTGCCTGAAAGAATGGCTGTTCTCATGGTTCTTCCTCCTCGCTCTCTCTTCGAAAAACGGAAATGTGGATCTTGCCGTACCGGTGCAGCTTCTGCCGGAACCCGTCCGGCGGAGCCGGCACGCCGTCCCGGTCGCTCTCACAGACGATCAGGGCGTCCCCGGACAGCAGTCCGGAATCCGTCAGCCCGGCCAGGACCTCGTCCAGGATCCCTTCGCCGTACGGCGGATCCAGAAAGACCAGGTTGAACGTTTCGCGGCCGCGCAGGGAGCGGAACAGTTCCTTCCAGTCGGCCGTCAGGATCCTGCACTTTGGCATGAGTTTTGTTTTCTGCGCGTTTTCCTTGATCACGGCGGTCGCTTCCCGGGAAGCGTCGGCGATGACCGCCGAATCGGCGCCGCGCGACAGCGCCTCCAGGGACAGCTGTCCGGTCCCGCCGAACGGTTCCAGCACCTTTCGTCCCTCGATCTCGAACTGGATGGCGGAAAATAGGCCCTCCTTCGCCGCTTCCGAGGTCGGCCGGGTCTCCAGCCCCTCCGGCGCGCGCAGCTTCACGCCGCGTGCGCTTCCGGTAATGATGCGCATCATGAATTCGATTCCTCCTTGAAAAAGGCTGCCAGATTGGCCGCGGTCTCGGCATTGATGCCCTTGACGGCGGTCAGTTCCTCCGCGGTCGCCCGCCTCAGCGCCTCCAGGGTGCCGAAATGCCGCAGCAGTTCCTGCGCTTTGGCTTCCCCGATCCCCTTGACGGCGGTCAGACTGGATTTCCGGACGGTGTTCCGCCTCCGGACGTCCATCCTGGCCAGCGCGTACCGGTGGACCTCCTCCTGAATGGGGTACAGGAAAACGAAGACGTCCTGCCGCTTGTTCAGCGAGAGCTCGTTCTCCCCGTCCGTCAGCGTACGGGTCTTGTGGTGTTCGTCCTTGATCATGCCGAGCACCGCGATATCCAGACCCTTCTCACGCAACACCTCCTGCGCCACGTGCACCTGCGCTTCGCCGCCGTCCATCAGGATGAGGTCGGGATAGGTCCAGCCCTCTTCGCTGGAATCGTGCGAAAAGCGGCGGGTCAGCGCCTCGCGGAGGCTTCCGGTATCGTTCGCGCCTTCGACGGAACGGATATTGAAGGAGCGGTATTTGCGTTTGGCGAACCTACCGTCCTCCATCACGATCATTCCGCAGGAGTTGAACTCGCCTCCGGAATGGGAAATATCGTACGCCTCGATCCGGTCCGGCACCACTTCCAGATGCGCGAACTGCGCAAAGGACAAAAGGAACGAGCCGTGCTTCGCCTCCTCCGCCCGCCGGTGGCGGATCAGTTCCTCCGCGTTCTTCTCGGCCCGCTCGGCCAGAGCGCGGAGTTCACCCCGCCTGGGGGTATGGAACCAGACGCGGACGCCGGCCTTTTCGCTCAGCCACGCGGTCAGCAGCTCGCGCTCCTCGTCCGGGAACTCCATCGTCACGCAGATCCGTTTCGGAACGAACCCGCGCAGTTCGTAATAGCGCTGCAGAAAACCTTCCAGCGACTGTGCGTTCATGATCTCGTCGGCGCCGAAATAGAACACTTCGCGGTCGGTGATGGCGCCGTTCCGGACGAACAGGATGACGACGGACGAGCCGAGATCGTCCGTATAGACGCCGATCACGTCGGCCTCGACGGACGGCGAGGCGACGATCTGCTGTTTGTCGCCCAGTTTGCGGACCGCGCGGATGCAGTCCCGGTAGGACGCCGCGCGCTCATATTGCTCCGATTCGCTTGCCGCGTTCATCGCGTCCGTCAGTACCCGGACCAGCCCGCTGTAATCGCCTTTCAGCAGCCGGACCGTATGCGCGACGCGGTCCGCGTAGTCGGCTTTGGAGACCTTGCCGGCGATGCAGAGTCCGCAGCACTGTCCGATGTGGTAGTCCAGACAGGCGCGTCCTTTCCCGATATCCCGCGGGAACTCGCGCCGGCAGGCGGGCAGCCCGAACGTTTTCTGCGCGGTCGCAATGATCGCCTTGGCGACGTGCGCGCCCGAAAACGGACCGAAATAGCGGTCTTTGTCGTTCTTTCGCGTATAGGTCATGGACAGATTCGGGTACTCTCCGGATGACAGGCGGATATACGGGTACGCGTTTCCGTCCTTCAGTTTGATATTGTAATGAGGCATATACTGCTTGATGAACGCATTTTCCTGAAGCAGGGCCTCCAGCTCCGTCTCCGTATGGTAGACCTCAAAGTCGTCGACGGAGCAGATCATCTTCTCGGTTTTGCCGTAATGCGGAACGGACGGGGAGAAATAACTGGTCACGCGGTTGCGCAAAGCCTTGGATTTTCCGACGTAAATGACCGTTCCTTTTTTATTCCGCATCAGATAAACGCCCGGCGTCAGAGGGAGCAATTTCGCTTTTTCGAGCAATTCTTCTTTTGTCAAGCGTCAAATCCCTCCCTTTCTGCCGAAACCGTCTGCTGCCGGCGGATTCACTATACCACAAAGGACCGATTCCGTCAATCCAAAAGTCGGCGGCGTTCGCAAAAAGGATAAAAAAAGAGCCGTCAACCGCGAGGCAAGCCTCAAGGTTTTCACGGCCGAGGTATATTATCCGCATCCATATGCCGAAAACCGTTCGGGGTTTCCGGACATGATCGCGTATCCGAAACGGTCTGAGTTCAGCTTTCGAATCCGGAGACCAGTTCGATCAGACCGTCGACGGCGGCTTCTTCATCCGAGCCGTCCGCGACCAGCGTCACGGTATCTCCCTGAGATACGCCGAGAGAAAGAACGCCGAGGAGACTCTTCGCGTTCGCCTTGCGGTCTTCGATCTCCACCCAGATGGAGCTCTTGAACGTATTCGCTTTTTGGATGAAAAAAGTCGCGGGACGCGCGTGCAGTCCTTTTTCATTCCGAATGGTTACTTCCCGATTGATCATCTTGTTTTCCTCTCGTCTGATTCGTTCCCGTAATAATCGTGTAGTATATTATACCGATTCCCTTGGTCAATTTCAATATACATCTGTTCCAAAATATGTGCATTTCGTGCAGAAAAAAGGGGAAAAAAGCACAAAAAGCGACGGATCGGAGGCAAATGTGCCCCAGTTACTGCGCCTGGACAGACAGGATCTCCAGTTCGGCGAACGCCGGTCCCGTCGACACCTGCAGGCGGCTGCCGGCCACCAGCATGGTCCCGTTGTTGAGATAAGGGAATTCCCCGGTCACATAGCCTTTCGCCGTCAGGTTTCCGCTGACGATCCGCATCCCGTTCGCGACCTGCACGACCGTGCCGTCCGTCAGCGTCTCCGCCGTATGCGCGTCTTCGATCCGGACGTTCAAGATCTCTCCGATCTCGTTTCCTTCGGCGTCCATCAGGACCGTTCCCGCCGCAAACAGCTCCGCGACGGCTTTGTCCGCCGGATCCATCCGGAAAGCGATCGTGATCGTCGTATCGCCCTTCTGCGCAAACAGGTTCTGGATCTCCGCGCGGAAGAAGAAGGCGACGATCAGAGAGACGACCGCCAGGATCAGGAGGATGTCCAGGGCATTGATGCGTTTCTTTCCGGTTTCGTTCATGACGCGGCCTCCTCCTGCGGGGTCAGCGCGAGCACGGTGCCCTCCGCTTCGAACCCGCCGACCATCGCGCGGATGGTAACGCCCGCGGCCAGACGCAGACTGCCGATGAAGTAGCCGCCGGATTTGCTCTCCGCGGTCACGCGTGCGGTGACCAGCAGATCGCTGCTGTCCTGCGAACGGACTTCCTTGTAGGCATACTGGGTCCGCTCCGCCGACGCCGTGCGGTCAAAGGATTTGGTGACGGACCGGGAAACGGTAACGGCAGAAATGGTTCCGATGGGCGTTCCGTCCGTCGCGTAAAGCGTCTTGCCCTCCGCGAACAGCCCGGTGTAGTCGTTCCCGATCTGTTCGAACCGGACGGTATAGACGATCTCCTGCGCGCGGACCTGCTGGCGGTTCATCACCCAGAACACGCCGCCCGCGATCGCGAGCGCGACCAGCAGGATCAGGACCAGGTCGAAGACCGGAAATTTCTTTTCCTTCTTTTGGGTGTTTTGCATATGCGTTTTCCTCCTTTTCGGAAGCCAAAAACGTTAACGGGACTCTTCCGCCGTACGGCCGTACAGTTCTTTTGCCATGGACGCCGCGGGACAGATGCACCAGAGCAGTCCGATCATGCGGATATCCGCCTGGATGTCCAGCGCGAACCCGCAGGCTAGGAACAGGATCAAGGCGGCGGCAACGCCTCCGCAGAGCGTCTTCGCGTTCTTGCTCTGCGCATTGCGCATGGCCGTGAACACGTACTGGAGCGCGAAGAGCGCCGCCAGCAGGAAGAGGATCAGATGGATCAGTCCGCCCTCCAGCAGCAGCCTTGCGTACAGGTGGGCGGAAAAGCCGTCCGTCACCAGTCCGTTCGCGGCTGCGCCCAGGCGGGCGATCCCCTCGCCGACGCCGATCCCGCACAGCCAGTATTCGCCCAGCAGCGCGCGGGCGGATCCGGACATCCGGACGGACAGCGTCGAAAAATCGTTTCCGAACGCGATCAGAAACATCGGAACGGTGATGCAGCCGACGGCGACGGATTCGAAAAAGGCGCGCTTGGCAAGCATCAGATACAGCAGCACCGAAACGAGAATGCCGAGCCAGACCCACATGGACTGGACGAAATAGGCGTTCACGGCGACAAGCACCAGCGCGGTCAGCCCCGACCACCGCTTTCCGTGAAGCAGCACCAGCGGGACCAGGACCACAAGGAAGATGTCCAGCACCTCCGTGTTCAGCGTCTCGCCGGGGATCCAGCGGAGCCACTCGTTTAACCGGAACGCGATCAGCAGGAACCGCGCGGCCGTGACGGTCAGCGTGATGATGCCGCCGTACATGATGCACGCGATGAACTTCCTGTACAGTGTGCCGGTCTTGATGAGATTGACGGTCAGCACCCACAGAACGCCGAACAGCAGGTAGACGGCGAAAGTGCGTCCCGCCTCGTCACCGGCCGGCAGACCGGACCGGGATGCCAGAAAGACGGACAGCACCGTGAGGAGCATCATCGCCTCCGGAACGCGCAGACGGAAGGTCCGCTTCAGCCGGAGGACTTTCAGCAAATAGGAAAAGAGTGCGGCGCAGGCCCATGCGGCCGTCACGGACAGCGGAACGAACGGGAGCAGCAGCACTGCGCCCAGCAGTCCGCTTTCCGGCACCGCGAGCACGACCAGCAGGATGATCAGCTGGAGAGTCCAGACGGCGACCCGGTGCGGGTAGAGGAAAATGCCCGCTACGCCGAGCGCGGTCCCGAGGAAAAACGCCAGCGCGCCGTGCGACGACGTAGCCCCGCCCTTGTCCCCGTCCTGTTCATGGACACGCAGCGAGCCGGGGTCGATCCCGAGCACGCCGATGCAGATCCGTCCGAAGACCCTGCTTTCGGAAAGGACTTCTCCGATCGGTTTCCCGACGAACAAAAGAAGCAGGCTGGACAGCAGCAAAACGGCGCCGAAGATCAGGTCACCGACGGAAGATCTGCTGTAGGCAAACGAAAAATACTGCTGAAGGACGAATCCGGCCAGCGTATAGAGCGCGAACAGCAGGCCCGCGATCCCGAAGAACCGGGCGCGCGTCTGCAGGAACGAACGCCGGAAAAGATCCGCGAACGCGAAGATCCGGCTTCCGGACATCCCTTTTGCCACCACTTCCTGATACGGCCGCGTCACGCGTTCGCGCAGCCGGAAGCGGCGGACGGCACGGGCGGCAAGCGTCTCGTCCAATGCCTTTTCCGTTTCGTCTCCTCCGCAGAACAGGCGGCCGCCCAATCCGTTCTCGAATGCCCAGAACGCACGGGCGGACCCTTTTCCGAGGCATGACAAAATCAGGCTTCCGGACCGCAGGCGGCTTCGGAACCCGTTTTTGGTCCGCATTCGTTTGTCATTCGGCTTCCCCATGATTCGCCAACCATTTCTCCCATAAATCCGGACGTTTTTCCATCGTCCGTTTCTGCGCCTGCTCGCGCTTCCAGGCTTCCTGCAGCGCATGGTTCCCGTTCACCAGGACTTCCGGTACCTCCAGCCCTTCGAACACGCGCGGCTTCGTATACTGCGGGTGTTCCAAAAGGCCGTCCGACAGGCTGTCTTTTTCATAGCACTGGCTGTTGGCCAGCACGCCGTCCTGCATGCGCGCCACGCAGTCCACCAGAATGGCCGCGGGCAGTTCCCCGCCGGTCAGCACGTAGTCGCCCGCGGAGATCTCCTCGTCCACTTCCAGTTGAATGATCCGCTCGTCGATGCCTTCGTAATGGCCGCAAAGCAGGATCAGGCAGTCGTAGCCGCACAGTTCCTTGGCCTTCTGCTGGGTCAGGACGGTCCCCTGCGGCGACAGATAGATGGTCCGTACCCCTTTCGTGCCCCGGTGCCGTTCCTTGACGGCCCGGATGCAGTCCACGGTCGGCTGGCAGGTCATGACCATGCCGTATCCGCCGCCGTACGGGGTATCGTCCACCTTCCGGTGCTTGTCCGTCGAATAGTCCCGGATATCCGTGCAGCGGATGTCTACCGCGCCGGATTCCCGGGCTCTGCCGAGGATGCTTTCCGAGAAGATGGCTTCCATCATGTCCGGGAACAACGTGAGTACTTCAAAGGTCATACCAATCATCCAGTCCGCTGATCAGGCGGATGCGGATTTCCTCTCCCGGACGGACGGACGCCAGAAAGGCTTTCGCGGCCGGAAACAGGAACTCGCGCGTTCCTTCCTCGTTTCGAATGTGCCACAGAGGGGTCCCTCCGCGGTCTTCCACTTCGCCGACGAAGCCGATCGTCTCCCCGGTCTCGTCCGAGCGCACGGGCGTCCCGATCAGATCGTCGTTGTAGTAGGTCCCTTCCGGCAGCGGGATCTCCGCCCGGTCGAACCAGAGCACCTTCCCGACCAGCGGCGTGACGGCCGTCCGGTCCGGATACCCCTTGAAAACGACGGTGCCGAGATGGGGCAGAAAACGCTCCGGCTCCAGGAACCGGCTGCCTTTGGCATCCAGATAGAGTTTTGTGACGCCGGACAGGAACTCCGGGCCGTCGCACCAGCATTCAAAGCGGATCTCGCCTTTCAGCCCGCGCGGAGCGCCCAGTTTTCCCGCTTCCAGGTATTGCTTCATCAGAGAATGTCTACGATGACGCGCTTGTTTTCACGCGCGCCTGCCGCGCGCATCACGGTACGGATGCTCTTGGCGATTTTCCCGTCTTTTCCGATGACGCGTCCCATGTCCCGTTTGGCGACGGACAGCTCCAGAATCACGGTATCCCCGCTCTCTTTCGCGTTGACCGACACCTCTTCAGGATGATCGACGATCGATTTGACGAGATCGATCAGGGTCTGTTTCATCAGAGGACCTCGTTCTTCTTCAGCAGTTCGCGGACGGTCTCCGTGGGCTGCGCGCCGTTGGCGATCCATTTCTTCGCTTTTTCCGCGTCGACGACAACCGTCGCCGGATCGGTCATCGGATTGTAGTAGCCGATCTCTTCAATGAAGCGGCCGTCGCGGGGATATCTGGAATCCGCAACGACGATGCGGTAGAAAGGCGCCTTCTTCGCGCCGAGTCTTCTGAGTCTGATTTTGACTGCCATGATGTTACCTCCAAATGGCTTTGGCCTTTCGGCCGTTGTGTATGTATTTTTTCTTTTTTTATTTGTTTAGGAGAAGAAACTCCCGAAACGGTTCTTCCGTTTTCCGTTTCCCATGAACTGCTTTATCATCTTCTTGGTCTGCTCGTACTGCTTGAGCAGCCGGTTCAGTTCCTCCACGGAGCAGCCGCTGCCGGCCGCGATCCGTTTTTTCCGCGAGCCGTTCAGGACCTGCGGATGCGAGCGCTCGTACGGGGTCATGGACAGGATCATCGCCTCCGTCTTGGTCAGCGCCTTCTCGTCCACCTTCGCGTTCTTCAGCGCGCCGGCGTTCATGCCGGGCATCATGCCGAGCAGCTGGTCCATGGAGCCCATGTTCTTGAGCTGTCCCAGCTGATCCAGGAAGTCCTCCAGCGTGAACGTTTGTTCGCGCATTTTCTTTTCCAGCTCCATGGCCTTCTTTTCGTCCACGGCCGCTTCCGCTTTCTCGATCAGGGTCAGCACGTCGCCCATGCCGAGGATCCTGGAAGCCATCCGGTCGGGATAGAAAGGCTCGATGGCGTCCAGCTTTTCGCCCGTGCCGATGAACTTGATCGGCTTGCCGGTCACGTAGCGCACGGACAGCGCGGCGCCGCCGCGGGTGTCGCCGTCCAGTTTGGTCAGCAGCACGCCGGTAATATCCAGCGCCTCGTTGAACGCTTCCGCCACGTTGACGGCGTCCTGGCCGGTCATCGCGTCGACCACCAGCAGGATCTCGGCCGGATGGACCGCGTCGCGGATCCGCTTGAGTTCGTCCATCATGTCCCCGTCGATGTGCAGCCGTCCGGCCGTATCCAGGAACACCATGTCGTGACCGTATTTCACGGCGTATTTCAGCGCTTCCTTCGCCGTCTCCACCGGATCCCGGGTCCCCCGCTCGAAGACGGGCACCTCGATCTGGCCGGCGACGACCTGCAGCTGCTTGATGGCTGCGGGGCGGTAGATGTCGCAGGCGACCACCAGCGGGTTCTTGCCCTGCTTTTTGTACATGCGCGCCAATTTGGCGGTATGGGTCGTTTTACCGGAGCCCTGCAGACCGCACATGAGGACCACCGTCGGCGGTTTCGGCGAGATGGTCAGTTTGCTGTTGACCCCGCCCATCAGTTCGGTCAGCTCCTCGTTGACGATCTTGACGATCTGCTGTCCGGGGAGCAGGCTTTCCAGCACTTCCGAGCCGACGGCCCGTTCGGACACGCGGGCGACGAATTCCTTGACGACTTTGAAGTTGACGTCCGCTTCCAGCAGCGCGAGCTTGATCTCCCGCATGCCGGCCTTGACGTCGCTTTCGGTCAGTTTTCCTTTGTTGCGCAGTTTCTTGAACGCCTCGGACAGTTTATCCGCGAGGCTGGAGAACATCGCCATCGTCTTCCTCCTCCGTTTCCCTGATGATCGCGGCGGCGATTGCGTCCGCCAGGCGCCGGATCTCCGGATCGTCCGACTGCCGTTTCAGCACCTCCGCCAGCTCCAGGACCCGCCCGCATTTCTCGGCGAAATGCAGTTTTCCCTCCCAGAGCAGAAGATCCGTTTCGCCTCTCCGGATGGCGTCGTGCACGCCCTGCCGGGTGATCCCGCAGTTCTCCGCGATCTCGCTGAGCGAAAGGTCTTCCTCGTAATACAGCTCCATCACGTCCTTGCAGCGGCCGGACAGCACCGGACCGTACTGGTCCAGCAGATGACAGTAGGCGTCCCGTTTGATTCCCGTGTCCATCCCCGTCCTCCTTCGCAAGCGCAATGGGTGTAAAGCTTTCGGCTTTACAGGTGCATTATACAGACTTTTTTCCGTTTGTCAACCTTTTTC
>JAGACN010000167.1 GCA_017614095.1 Clostridia bacterium
GCCAAAGAAGCCGTTCGTCTTGATCTTATAAAACGTGATCGTCGCGAAAACCAGAATCGACCATCCGGCAATCGTGTTGAGATCGGCGGTCGGAGGGTAAAGGCCGAAAAGGGCCGAGAGGGAGGAAAAGGCCGACAGGCCGAGGATCGCGCATATAAACGGCGCCCATGGGAGGAAGTTTTCTCCCATGTTGTTTTTCACGAGATTCGTGACCTGCTCGACGATCCATTCCGCCGCGATCTGGCGTTTCGTGACCGGACGGACGGAAAGGTTCTTCGTCAGAATGCGGCAGAGGATATAGATCGCCAGGATCACAAGCCATGAATTCACCTGCGTCTCGGTGACCGGGATTCCGCCGAACACCGGTATCGTAAAGAAGATCTTTGCTCCGGTGATGTTGATGCTGTCCATATTGAAAGCCCTTTATGCTCAATTACTGTCGTCCGTTCCCGGACCGGGTCCCGGATTTCCGTCCGGATCCTGCTTCTTTTTGTCATCCGGCTGCTTTTCGGAACCGGGGACCGGCCCTTTTGCGAAACGGCCGACGAATTTTTCGAATTCGTCCTCTTCTTCCCCGTCTTCGTCCGCATCCGGAAGGGGGGAAGCTTCGGTCCTGTCCGTCGTTTCCGATGCGGGATCCTTCCGGTGCAGGAAGTACCCGATCCATCCGCGCGCCGTAAAAATGATGAATGGATGGAAGGCCGCCGCGACGACCGGGATCCAGTGGATCCGTTCGGAACGCGTCCAGATCCACACGCACACGCCCATGACGCCGAGCATCAGCACGGTCCGGAAGATGCGGGAGCCGAGCATGATGCGCTTCGCCGCCGTTTCGTCCCCGCTGTCCACCGCGCGGGTGGCTGCTATGGAAAGCAGGATGAAGTTCGCCATCACCATGGCGTAGCCGATGAGGAGGCCGTAAACCGCCGCCATGTTCAGCTTTCCGAAAGCAAGAAATGCGAGAGCCGTGAGAACGGACAGGATCAGACTGTCCCGGGCCATTTTCCGGATCTCGGCCTTTACTTCCGGTTCCATCTTCATGCTGTTCTCACCTCCGCATCACGGCTTCGCGGGTCCGCGGCGAAAACCGCGCGCAGAATCAAGATTATTATATCACACTTTCCCTGAGTTTGCAAGGCAAACGGAGGCTTTTTTCGCAAAGCGCCGCTTTTTGGCCGTTTTTTCGCCTTTCCGACACGATCCGGGGCAAAAAGGACCGCTCCCCCCGGCGGGCTGTGACGATCTCACATGCCGCCGCGGAGGGAGCGGTTCTTATAGGTTCACAAATTGTCCCTGGGTCCGGAAAGCGGTCAGTCGGATAGACTGTCCGGGTCGAAGCCGGATTTCGCGCCTGCGACGGGCCCTGCGGCATACAGTTCCCCGCCGGCCGCCATCGCGTCTTCAAGGCTCAGAAGTCCCTTGTCCCAGAGCGCTTCCAGCTCCGCCGGCAGATCCAGCGTCGGGAAATCGCTTCCGAAGTGAGGATCCCACTCGATCTCGAGGTCCGGCACGGAATAGACATTGCTGTAAACAGCCAGATACGCGACATTGGATATAGCGGTCTTTCCGTTCGAAGCCGTCACGGCGCAGCGGTACCGGTAGCCGTTGTGACGCTCCTGGGTGGTGAGTTTATAGGAAGCGCTCGTACCTCTGACCGTGACGTTGACCCAAGCGGTCGCGCCGGGTTTCAGATACTGCCACTGATACGTGAGGCCGGTTCCGCCCGCCTTGACGCTGAAGACGGCGCGGTCTCCGACGCATACCATGACGTTTTTCGGATGTTCCAGAATGACCGGCGCGTCTTCCGCGTTGACCGTGAGGAGCGCGACGACCGACTGCACGACGGTTCCTGCCGCGTCCGTCACGTCGCAGCGGTAGCGGTATCCGTTGTGACGATCCAGCGCGGTGAGCGTGTACGTCGCGGAAGTACCGTTCTTTGTTACGTTCGTCCAGGCGGAAGCGCCGGGCTTAAGGTACTCCCACTGATAAGCATACGGAGCGGTGCCGCCGTCGGCCGTCACGCTGAAGCTGACGGCATCGCCGGTGAACACGCTCTGATCCTGCGGCTGGGCGGAAAGGTAGAGCGGTTCGGGTTCCGGAACGGCTACGGTAAGCAAAGCCGCATCGGAGGTCGCGGTATTGCCCGCGGCGTCCGTCACTATGCAGCGGTACATGTAGCCGCTGTGGGTCGTCTGTGCGGTGAAATAGAAGTTCGCGGTCTTGCCGGAAGCGGAAGCTACCGCTGCCCAGCTTCTGCCGCCGTTCTTTGACACCTGCCACTGGTAGGTATACGCCCCCACTCCCTCGGCAGCTTCTACGTTGAACGTGGCCCTTGTTCCCGGAGCCGTCTCCAGATCGGACGGCTGGCCGGTGATCGTCAGAGGCCCGCACACCGTGAGGACCGCCGCATCAGACGTCACAGTCTGACCGGAAGCGTCCGTCACCTCGCAGCGATACATGTAGCCGTTGTGGGTGGTTTTCGCCGTGAAGTAGAAGTTCGCGGTCTTGCCGGACGCGGACGCCACCGCCGCCCAGCTCGCGCCGCCGTTCTTCGAGACCTGCCACTGATAGGAGTACAGCGCCACACCGCCGGAGGCTGTTACGCTGAATTGTGCTTTCGTGCCTGCCATGGCGGCGCAATCGGCCGGGGAAGACACGACCAGTGCCGGAACGCCGATAAACGCCAAAGGATATCCGCACCACGTACGCGCGCTCGCATCGTAGTCGGCACCGGAAACGAAGCTTGCGGCATTTTCCGCATAACACCAAACGACAATATCGCCGTTTCGGTTCCCGAAGATGGAGGCACCCGTTGCAGGAGCACGACCGGTGAAGGTGGCATCGGGAAAAGCGGTCTCTGCAAACGCATTCTGATCGATGAACGTCAGGGTGGAAGGAAGGATCAGGCTTTCCGTGAAACCGCACCCGCTAAACGCGCCTTCACCGATGCTTTCGATCCCTTCAGACAGATACAGGGTCCATCCCGGATAGCTGATTTCGCTGAAAGCATAAGCCGGAATATGTTTCAGGCCTGCGGGAATGAC
>JAGACN010000168.1 GCA_017614095.1 Clostridia bacterium
ATGTAAAGATTTTTTTCACAAAATCTTGCATAAAAAGCACATTTTTTTACATGAAAAGACGTCAAGATGTACAAAACGGCCTTTTTTTTGCCCGAACGTGCCGAACAGGCGCCCGCCGAAGAAGCCGCGCTCACGCGTCACGCGAACCGGAAAAGGAACGGTCGTACAGTTCCGCGTAGAACCCGTCCTTTTTGAGCAGCTGGTCGTGCGTTCCCTGCTCCACGATCCGTCCCTCTTTCATCACGAGGATGAGGTCCGCTTCGCGGATGGTGCTCAGCCGATGGGCGACGATAAAGGATGTACGCCCGTTCATCAATGTCGTGAACGCTTCCTGGATGCGCAGTTCGGTGCGGGTATCGATGGAGGAAGTCGCTTCGTCTAAAATGAGCATGGGCGGGACGCGTAAGAAGATGCGCGCGATGCACAGAAGCTGTTTCTGTCCTTCCGACAGTTCGCACCCTTCTTCGCCGAGCACGGTCTCGTATCCGTCCGGCAGCCGGCGGATGAAGCCGTCGGCATAGGCCGCTTGGGCCGCTTCGACGATCTGTTCATCGGTCGCGTCGGGATTTCCCACCAACAGGTTCTCTTTCACGGTCCCGTTTTTCAGCCGGGTCTCCTGCAGGACCATGCCGTAGTGCGACCGCAGGTCCGACCGATCAAGGGCGCGGATATCTTCTCCTTCGACCAGCAGCGCGCCATTGTCGACGTCGTAGAAGCGCATGAGCAGGTTGATGAGGGTCGTTTTGCCGCAGCCGGTCGGGCCGACCAGCGCGACCCGTTGTCCGGGCTGGACGGAGACGTTCAGATGCTCGATCAGTTTCCTGTCCTTGTCGTACGAGAAGGACACGTCCTCGAATTGGACGTCGCCGCGGACGGGATCCGGCAATTTGGCGGGATCCACCGTTTCCGGTTCGTTTTCTTCATCCAGGAATTCGAATACGCGCGACGCGCAGGCAAACGCGTTCTGCAGTTCGGTCAACACGCCGCTGATCTCGTTGAAGGGTTTCGTATACTGGTTCGCATAGGCGAGCAAGGCGGACAGGCTACCGACCGTGAAGGCCGTTTCGCCGGGATTCGTTCCGGTTGATAGGCAGACCAGTCCGCCGATCAACGCGACGGACGCGTAGACCAGACTGTTCACGAACCGGGTGGTCGGATTGGTCAAGGAAGAAAAGAAAGTCGCTTTCAACGCGCTGGCCGAGAGGGTCTCGTTCAGGGTATCGAACTCAGAGAGGACGTTTTCTTCCTGCCCGAACGCCTTGACGGTCTTCTGGTTTTCAATCATTTCGTTGAGGAAGGCAGTCTGTTCCCCGCGGTCTTTGCTTTGTTTCAGGAAATACTTGTGCGTGCGCGAGGAGATGAACCGCGCGACGAACAGACTGACCGGGGACAGGACGACCACGGCGAGCGCGATCCAGGGCTGGAGGATCAGCATGAAGATCAAGGTTCCTACGATGGTCGCAATGCCGGTGAACAGTTGTGAAAAGCCCAACAGGAGTCCGTCGGACAGCTGCTCCGCGTCGGAAATGACCCGGCTGACCAGTTCCCCGACCGGTTTATGGTCCAGATAGGACAAAGGCAGGGATTGGATCTTCCGGAAGGCGTCGTTCCGGAGGTCTTGAACAACTTTGAATGAAATCCGGTTGTTGATCATGCGCAGCAGCCATTGGAAAATGCCGGACAATCCGGCGAACAGTCCCGCACGAACAAGATAAGGCAGCATTCCGTTCAGATTTGTTTCTCCAGGTCCAATGATCAAATCGATCGCGCCGCCGATCTGGACGGGCACGGTAAGCAGACAGACGACCGAGCATATAGAAAGAAGGAAGGATAAGACGACCCAGCCCATAGCCGGTTTCAGGAGGACTAGGACTCTGAGCAATGTACCGGCAGGGACTTTCCGGGTATTGTTCCTTTTGGAGGACTTGTTCGTACTCATGACGCGTCCTTCTTCCGGAACTGGGATTCATGGATCTCTTTGTAGACCGGACAGGTATTTAACAGTTCCGCGTGGGTCCCGATGCCGACGACGTTTCCCTCTTCCAATACCACGATCTTGTCCGCGTGCATGACGGACGCGGTCCGTTGGGAAACCAGAAAGATGCTCGGCTGATAATCCAACTCTTTCAACGCGTTCCGCAGCCGCGCGTCGGTCGCGTAATCCAAGGCCGACGAGCTGTCGTCAAAAATCAGGATATCCGGTTTCCGGACCAGTGCGCGCGCGATGGTCAGACGCTGTTTCTGGCCGCCGGAAAAGTTTCGGCCGCTCTGTTCCACGCGGGTGTCCAGTCCGTTCTTTCCTTCCAGGATATCTGACGCCTGGGCGATGGACACGGCTTCGAGCAGTTCTTCGTCGGTCGCTTCCCCGTTGCCCCACAAGAGGTTGTCCCGGATGGTGCCGCGGAAGAGGACCGCTTTCTGCGGAACAACGCCGACGCGGGCACGCAGGGCAGATACATCCCAATCGGACACGTCTTTGCCGTTTACGGACACGGTCCCTTCGGTCGCTTCATAGAAGCGCGGGATCAGGTTGACCAGGGTGGTCTTTCCGCTGCCCGTTCCGCCGATGATGCCAATCGTTTCGCCAGGTCTGACAGACAAGGTTAGATCTTTTAAGGACGGCTCACTTCCCGTATGGTAGGTCATTCCGACATGATCGAATGTGACGCGGTAAGGGGATTTCGGGAGAAGGTCCGGTTCGTGTCCAGACGGATCCGCTCCTTGTTCGGTTTCTTTCCGGTCGGTCGCGGGGGTATCCAGGACGCCTTTCACCCGCTTGGTCGAAGCCAGCGCTTTCGTGATCTGCAAAATGAGGTCCGCGAGCTTGATTAGTTCGACCAGGATCTGTGACATGTAGTTGTAAAGCGCGACGACCGTGCCCTGAGTCAGGATGCCCGCCTCCACGCGGACGGCGCCGGTATGGATGAGAAAGACGATCGCGAGGTTGATGAGGATATATGTCAGCGGATTCAATAAGGCGGTGATCCGCCCGACGCTGCGCTGGCGGCTTGTCAGTTCCCCGTTTTTCGTTTCGAACGATTCCGTTTCCGCTTTCTCTCTGCGGAAGGCGCGCAAAACGCGCACGCCGGTCAGGTTCTCCCGGACGCTTCCCAGAACGCTGTCCAGTTTCTCCTGGACTTTCCGGTAGAGCGGGATGGAGACCAGCATGATGGAGAAAATAACGATCGCCAGGAGCGGGATGGCGGCAGCGAACCAGAGCGCGGCGGGCACGTCGATGGTGAACGCCATGATCAACGCGCCGAAGACGACGAAGGGAGACCGCAACAGCAGCCGGAGGGTCAGGTTGACGCCGGTCTGGATCTGCTGCACGTCCGAGGTCATCCGGGTCAGCAGCGTTGCCGTTCCGGCGTTGTCCAAATTCTTGTAGGACATCTTCTGGATATGCGAAAAAAGCGCCCGGCGTATCTGCTTGGCAAATCCGACGGACGCTTTGGCGGCAAAATATTGGGCGGTGACCGCAAACAGCAGTCCGACGGTACCGAACGCGGCAAGCAGCAGACACATGCGGACGATAAAAGAAGGGTCGGACTGTCCGATGCCGCGGTCGATGAGTGAAGCGATGACGAGCGGGACGCAAAGCTCCATCCCGGCTTCCAGCAGTTTGAACAGCGGGCCGAGCAGGCTTTCTTTGCGGTAGGGTCTCAGATATGCGGAAATGAAGCGAAGCATAGATGGTCTCCTGGCGGTTTTTCGGAAAACACGCCGAGTCGAATCGGGGGTTTCGCCGATGGTTTCAGGAGCGAACGACGCTCTCGGCGGGCTAATAGCTCAGCGCACGGTAGATCTTCCGGATCAATCCGGCCGACAGTTTGTTGTGCTGATAGGTCAACAGATTTTCCAGTTCCTCATCCGGCAGCTGTGCGAGTTTGTAGACCGGCGCCAGCTCCAGCCGTGCGATCTCGGCAGCGCTTTTTTTCTTGTTTGGTTTATTCTTTACGGGAGCGGGCTCCTTTTTCTCTGTATCTTGTTTGGAAGGCTCGACTTCGTGGACATCAAAGCGGTCAAACTCATTCAAAAAGAAATCGACGTTGTCCAGATAGGTCACCTTCCGCGTTTTGATGCCGACGCGATCGCAAAGCGGTTTCAGGATCGTCTTCACCGCCGGAGAGCGGTAGCGGATGAGGCCGGGGCACTCGCCTTCTTCCAGCATTTTCCGAACGATATTGACGAGAAACGCATCCGTATCGACAATGAACGGTCCGGGATACGAATAGGACGTCACATGCTGCGGATTCGCGCGGTCGATAAAAATGAACGATTCGGGATAAAAGGGCGGATCCCCCTCGTGCAGCTTCGGGAAATGAATGAGATCGACATCATATTCGCCTCTTTTTTTATGTTCCAGCAGTCGCGTGAAAACGGGATCGGTAAACGACGTCGGGGGATTGTACGTGTGTTCGACATACGGCGGGAGCGGCTCCATCTGAACGCGAAAGCCTTTCGGCGCATCTTTGAAGACCGGGATCAGAACTTCTTTGTCAAACCCGGACGGATAAAACTCGCCGGATCCGGAATCAGATTCCAGAATATTCACGTTTTTATGCGTAAAAATGGTACGGATGCCCAACTCCTTTTTGGTCTTATGCCCGGATTCCAAAGCAGCCGACAGTTTCAAAAGGACGTTCAAAACCAGCGCCATTGCGCGAAAGTCTTCTTCACCGAAATTGCCCAGACTGAGCACATATGGATAGCGCCGTGAAAAAACCGGGAGCGGATCTGTGAACTTGATGCCCAGATCGGCTGCTTTCTGCCGAAGCTCTTTCCGGAGCGGGGCAACCATTTTACTGTGTTTGATAAAATCGCACTGGATCATGTCCAACCGTTCGAGACGCATTTTTCCTGAAGTGTTTTCCAAATCAATCCCCGCGACGGTTTCTCTCCAGGTCGACAATGCCTCGGCACCCGGAAACACCATCAGGGTCGCATTTCCTCCCGGGACCCGCAAAAGCCGGACGTATCCGGTCTCGTCGCCAAGATCGACCGCGACGAGATCGTCGATGTCGAGGAGGTCCCACAAACGCGATTCGTATAATTCGAGGGCAAGTTCCGTAATCTTTCTGATATCCACGATCGTTTCTCCTGTTGTTATCCCTTCCGGGTCAATGCTTCGCCGTTGAGGGGCCTATTTGGAGCCGCAGCACTTCTTGTATTTCTTTCCGCTTCCGCACGGGCAGGGATCGTTGGGCCCGATCTTCTTTCCGTTCCGGACGGTCCCGCCGTTTCCCGCTCCGGGCAGCGATCCCGGATTCATCCGCGCCAGATCCGCGATCCTGCCGAAATCCGGAAGTCCTTCCGGACCGTCTGCCGCAAACCGGTCTGCAGGATGCGGGAAGCCGACCGGCGACGGTTTCGAGAAAGTCGATTCGCCCACAAGCCGGGTGTCCGCCGGAGCGGCCCCGCGGTTGTATGGACTCGGAGTGTGGTTCTGCAGATCCATGTACAGATCCAGATATTCCGTCAGCTTATCTTCCGTCTGGTTCTCCGGCGCGACCAGATCCCACAGGAAATTCACCATATGCGCCCGGAACAGCTCTGCCTCCCGGAGCCGCCGGATGGCTTCGATCAGTGCGTCTTCCGGATCGATGTCCTTTGGCAGATTCTTTTGCAGGAATTCCAAAAGGGCATCTGTGTATGCGGTCTCGGTATAATAGTCCGGGTCGGCGTACGCCAAAAGGTCCGAAGGAACCGTGAGCCGTTTCCTGTCCCGCTGCGCGTACAGACTGTAAAACCGGTCGTAATCGAAATCGAAGATGTCGTTGGTATCGAACTTCGATTTGGGTTTCGGTTTGTATCCTTTGTCGATGGAAAGGAAGTAGCTCGTATCGATCAAAAGGGGGACGTCCTCTCCGTCGTCGAAGAAATTCTTTTCGTTCGATATCTCGAACAGGGTATACGGGTCGTTTTCAAATATGTTGAGGAGTTTGTCAAATTCCTTTTTGGTCACCGGCAATTGCGAACCCACAGCGCGCCATACTTCTTTCAATTCCAGAATGGCATAGAAATTCGCGCACGCCTCCAGGGCCTCCTCGACGGATTGAATCTGCCTGTTGGTAAGACCGGTTTCCTGATACGCCTTATTCAATGCGGAATCCGAATGATATTCACCCATCTCGTTTCTCCATTTCTGATTGTCCCAATCCTCGGGCATCCAAAGAGGCTTTGGAAAGTTCATTGTCAATGGGTAAAGTCGAGTGGCATACCCGGCAGCCAACAACAGA
>JAGACN010000169.1 GCA_017614095.1 Clostridia bacterium
AATAACTACGGATACAATGCAGAAAGAAAAATACTGACGATCCCGTTCTATATGTTCTTCCTTGTTGCGAAGGATCTTGCCGCAGGGGAGCCGATCATCGGATAACATTCTTTTTTGTGGCTGCTTTATGAAAACGGTTTCGGAAGCGAAGGAGAGGGTCGCTCAAGCCCTTTCCTTTTTCTTTTTCGCTGCAAGCAGCACGACAAGGACCACGGCCGCAATCAGCAGAACGCCGCCGGCGATCAGCAGGATGGCCCAGAGCGGGAATCCGGTGTGCAGATCCGGGAAGGGCAGTTCCTCGTCGGAGAATGTGGCCGGTTCCTTTTGGGGTTCGGCCGATCCGTCGGGCGAGACGTCAGAATAGGAAACGTAATAGACGTTGCCCTCTTTTTTCGCGGTGAAGGTCTGAACCGTTTCCGCGTCCGGCCCGTTTCCGTTTTTCCAGCCGGCAAACCATTCATTTGCGTTTTCCGGTGGAGCGGGCGGTTCTACTGCCGAGCCGGCCGGCCCTTCCAGCGTTTCCGCATTGTTTTCGTCGATCCGGAAGGTCGCTGACCCGCCGTTGGATTTCCCTAAAACGACGTAGTCGAAGACAATATCCTGTTCCGGGGTCGCAGCGGTGAAGAGGATGGAATTGATGCGTCCGTTTCCGGATACGAATTCGGACAGATCGACGTATCCGTGCCAGGAGCCCTGCAGGTCGCTGGGCAGCTGGTAGAGATAGCCGAACTTCGCCGCGATCGCCGCATTCCGGGAGAAACTGTAGGTCACGCCGTTCAACGTCAGCGTCAGGTTCCATTTCGCCGTCGGGGCGGCCGTGACGCTGAAGTACAGCCGGTTGTAGGTGTTGAAATCGACAGCCTGGTTGCAGCTGCTGGACAGGATGACCCAGTTCGCGTTGTCGTAGACGTGATGGATATGCAGCCCGCGGTCTTCCGTGAAATCGGCCTCGAAGATCTTGGAGCCGGACGTCTGGTAGAGTTTGAGCGTGCTGCCGGGGATCAGGTCGACCGCGACGTCCACGAAGGAAAGGTCTTCCAGCCGGCCGCTCCCCGCATGCAAAGCGGGATCGATGTGGGTCCGTCCGTTGATCCTGACGGTCTTGTCGGCCGGGTCGGGAACGAGTTTGGCATGCTCCGGAATGTCGTACGCCGTGTGCGCTTTTTCCCGGACCCACAACGGAGAGACTTCTCCTTTTTCGGACTTCGCGAAGAGCGCATGCGCGCCCGTCTTCCCGGGTTCCGTTTGCGCGCCGGGAACGGCAACTTCGAAGGACAGCGTCCGGAGGGAGCGGTCGGCGCGGATCAGGTCCACGTCGTACGTGAAGTTGTCCATATAGTCCGCGTAATAGTGGGCCGGGTCGATGCCGTAGTCGTCGGCGACCGGGGAATAGGTGCGGGAGATCACCTGCCCTTTGTTGGTAAAGGTCATCAGCCGGATGTATCCTTCGCCGTCGCAGGTGCAGCTGTTGATCACATGCTGCGGGCCCTGTCCGTTCTCCGCGAACTGGTAGTCCGCCAAGATCTCCAGCACTTTGCGGTCCGTGCCTTCCACTTCGCGCCAGCGGTCGCAGACGCCGTCGTTGTGGCCGCATAAGACCATCTTGACGTTTTCGTTCGGAACGATCAGCTTGTCCCACAAAACCTGCGCGCGGTCGCCGGAGAAGACGCCGGAAGGCAGCAGGTACTCGTGCAGACACAGGACGACGTTCCGATTCGGATAGGCTTTGCAGACCGCGTTCGCCCAGGACAGGAAGTCCTCGTCCGTTTCCCGGTAGCAGCCGATGTACAGGAAGAGAAAATCGTAGGCACCGAGGGAGATGAGATCGTAATGGTGGATGTTGTCGTTCAGCTGTCCGCCGTACCAGTCGAACCCGGTATAGCGGGAAGCGGAAAACTGTTCCAGATAGTAGGTGTAGTCCGCGGTCGTGTGCCTGATGTCGTGGTTGCCGCTGACCACGCCGTTCGGGACGCCTGCGTTGTCCAGGATGTCTTGCGCGTCCGACGCGCGCTTGTATTCCAGCCGCGCTTCGTCCGCCGGGTCGGACTGGTCCACCAGGTCGCCGGTATGCACGACGTAGCCGATGTTCCCTTTTTTGTATTCGTCCGCCGCGTATTCGTTGATCCGCTCATAGTAGGGGAACAGGTCCTCGAAAGCCGTGTAGTATTGCGTGTCCGAATCCCACAAGAGCGTGTCGCTGCCGTTGTAGACGGCGTGCGGGACGGCGTTCACGCGCACGGTCCCGTTCATCGCATAGGGAGCCGTCTCGATCAATGCCGCGAACGGTTCTCCGCTTTGCGCCTGTCCGATGAGGTCCCAACTCTTCTGTTCCGGCCGGTAGGCGTACAGATCGATCGGCACGCCGTTCCCGGTCGTGCCGGTATACGAAACGAGAAGGGACTTCTGTTTTTCGGGGTCCGCTTTGAAGACGAAGGACTGGTAGGGGTAGTTCGCGCCGGCCGCATACGTCACCTGGTCGTCGCTGAAGACCGACAGCCGTTCGTCGCTGCTGCGCAGGGCGCTGCCGTTCCAGTTTCCGTACGGGTTCTCGTACAAAAGGACCGTGTCGATCCGGTCGGCTTCGTACAGCGCTTCGCCGTTGAGCGTCCCCGTGACGAACCCGTTTTCGTCCGTTGCCAGCATCCGGTTCCGGTCGATCAGCGTGAACAGTAAGGTTTCCGACGAGGTGTTTCCCTGTTTGTCTTCTGCGTCCACCCGCAGGCTGTGGCTGCCGGGGCTGAGTTTGTCCAGCCGGACGCGGGTCACTCTGGCCCCGTCTAAAAACAGATAGCGATGGGTCTTGCCGCTCGCGTCGGTCGCGTCGGCGTCCAGTGTGTCGTTCCGGTACAAAACCGCGTTGTTTTCCTGATTAAAAACGATCTCCGGCCCGGTGTTGTCCACCAGACAGGTGCGGGTCTCGATGATCATGCCGTCTTTTTTGAAGACAAAGTCCGTAGTTCCGTCCGGAAGCACGGTGGTATCCACGTAGAAGAGGCCCGTCAGGTCCGGTTTGTCGAAGAGGATCTCCGCCGCGACCGGCATCTCGGGCATGCTGCCGCCCAGTCCGGTCGCCTCGTACCAGCCGTCGCCGAGGCTGAACGCGCCGCCTCCGTAGGCGGATTCCGCATAGGTGACGCCGGATGCGCCGACGTTCGCCATCCACTTGCGAAGCTTCATCGCGATCCCGGAAATGCCTTCGACCGTCACCGACTGCACGGCGATGTCGTCCAGGTTGTAGGTCCCGTAGATCATCGTGTCCTTGTACGTCGCCG
>JAGACN010000170.1 GCA_017614095.1 Clostridia bacterium
CCTGGCTCTGCTGAAGGAGATCAACCGGACGATGGGCGTGACGGTGGTGATCATCACGCACGAGATGCGGGTCATCGATCAGATCTGCGACCGCGTCGCGGTCATCGATCAGAGCCGGATCGCGGAGATCGGAAACGTGTCCGAAGTTTTCGCGAACCCGCAGTCGGAGATCGCACGGAAACTGATCCTCCCGTCCTCGCCGCTCGCCGCGGCCGTCCGGGGCGAAACGGACAAAGCGTACGTGCGCATCATCTTCGACGAAAAAACAGCCGGGAGACCGGTCCTGTCCGATTTGATCCTGGATACCAAGGCACCCGTCAGCGTCGCCTACGCCGATACGAAGGACATCGGCGGCGTGTCGTACGGAACCATGCTCATACAGCTGCCCGCAGACGAAACGCAGGCGAAAGCCGTGACGGACTGGCTGCGCAGGCAGAACATCACGTTCAGCGAGGGGGTGTGACAAGTGGGTTTTTCAGATATGTTCCGTCAGCTGTGGGAAACGGGGACGTTTCAGCGCGGCATCTGGGAAACGGTCTATATGACCTTCCTGTCCACCGCGTTCGCGTATGCGATCGGCATTCCGCTCGGACTGCTGACCTGCATCACGGAAAAGGGTAATCTGCGGCCCATCCCGTGGCTGAACCGGATCCTGAGCATCCTCATCAACATCTTCCGCAGCATTCCCTTCATTATATTAATGGTAACGCTGCTGCCCGCGGCCAAGTTCCTGGTCGGCGCGACCACCGGCCCGGCCGCCATGATCGTGATGCTGGTCATCGCGGCGGCGCCGTACATCGCCCGGATGGTCGAGGGCGCGGTCAAGGAAGTCGACCCCGGCGTCATCGAGGCGGCGCGGTCGATGGGCAGTTCGGATTTCCGCATCGTCACGAAGGTGCTTCTGCCGGAAGCGAAGCCTTCCCTGATCAACGGCGCGGTCATCTCTCTGGTGACGGTCTTGAGCTACTCCGCGATGGCAAGCACCATCAACGGCGGAGGCCTCGGCCAGATCGCCATCATTTACGGCCACCAGCGGTTCAACGACGACGTCACGTGGATCTGCTGCATCCTGCTGGTGCTCATCGTGCAAATCATACAGGAAGCCGGCATCCGCATCGCCCGGGCGTCGGACAAGCGCAGGTCCTAAAGGGCGAACCGAAACGCGAAATATAAAAATATGGAAAGGAAACCCATCATGAAAAAAGTACTTCTCAGTATTTGTCTCGTCATCGCTCTGGCGCTCACGGCCGCCCTGGCCGGATGCGGAACCGGATCCAACGACAAAGTCATCCGCGTCGGCGCGAGCTCCACTCCCCACGCGGAGATCCTCGAACAGGTCAAAGCGGCTCTCGCGGCCGACGGCTATACGCTTGAAATTGTGACCTACGACGACTACGTACTGCCGAACACGGACCTTCAGAACTGCAACCTGGACGCCAACTATTTCCAGCATACGCCCTATCTGAACAGCTTCAATAAGGCGAACGGAACGACGCTCGTCTCCGCCGCGCTCATCCATTACGAGCCCTTCGGCCTGTACGGCAACGGCGTTTCCTCCGTTGCGGACCTCAAGTCAGGCGCGACCATCTTCATCCCCGCCGACGATTCCAACGAGACCCGCGCGCTGCTCCTGCTTGCCCAGGAAGGCCTGATCGTTCTGCCGGAAGGCGCGAACGCCGCGGACGGCGTCAACCATCTGGACATCGTTGACGCGAAAGGATTTGACATCCAGCCGGTCGAAGCTTCCACCGTTCCCGCTCAGCTGCGCAACGGCGCGGCCGGCACGGCTGCCGTCATCAACGGCAACTACGCCATCGGCGCCGGACTGAAGATCGCGGACGCGCTGGCAACGGAGAACGCGGACGGCGACGCCGCCCAGACCTACGCGAACATCATCGCGGTGCGCAGTGGCGACGAAAGCAGCGCCAAAACGGCCGCTCTGATCAAAGCGCTGAAGACGGACGCGGTCAAGAACTACATCGCCAGCCAGTACGCCGGCGCCGTCGTCGCCATCTTCTGATCGTGACCGAACCTAAAGCATTGTGGACGGAGGCGGGGGAACAGCTCTCTTCCGCCTCTCCGATACCGGTTCCGTGGAACGCGTACCCCCGGCCGCAGCTCCGCAGGGAGGAGTGGCTGAACCTGAACGGCGAATGGGAATACTGCACATCGAAAGGGTCGGACGAACCGGATTTCGGCCGGACCATCCGGGTCCCCTTCTGTCCGGAATCGCTGCTCTCCGGCATTGCCGAGACGGCTTCCGAACTGCATACGCACTGCTACCGGAGGACCTTCTCCGTTCCGGAGTCCTGGCTGCGCAAAGGGACGCGGATCCTGCTGCATTTCGGCGCGGCGGACCAGTATGCCGTCGTTTCTCTGAACGACCGGTTCGTCGGCGTTCATAAGGGCGGATATTTTCCGTTCACGTTTGACGTCACGGAATCCGTCCGGCGGATCAGCACGCTCGAAGTGCGCGTCTCCGATCCGCTGTCCGATCTGGAACCGTGGGGAAAACAGAAAAAGAAACCGGGCGGGATGTGGTATACACCCGTTTCCGGTCTCTGGCAGACCGTCTGGATGGAGCCGGTTCCCGACCGGTATATTTCCGCTCTGACGATCGAGACCGGAGAGTCGGAAGCGGTCGTCCGGCCGGAAGGCGTGACCGAAGGCGTGCTGGAGCTGGACGGGAAGGAATACCCGCTGACCGGCGGCGCATTCCGGATCACGTTCGAGCATCCGCGGCTCTGGTCGCCCGAAGATCCGTTCCTCTACCGCTTCACAATCCGCGCCGGCAGGGATACGGTCTCCTCGTATCTCGCACTGCGCACGCTGTCTTTGCAGACCGTGGACGGAGTCAACCGGCTCTGCCTGAACGGCAAACCGTATTTCTTTCACGGACTGCTGGATCAGGGCTACTGGAGCGACGGGCTGTATACGCCTGCGGACCCGGGCCTGTACGAACGGGACATCCTGTTTGCGAAAAAGGCGGGATTCAACACGCTGCGCAAGCACATCAAGATCGAACCGGACCTGTACTACGAGGCGTGCGACCGGCTGGGCATGGTCGTCTTTCAGGATTTCGTGAACAACGGGCAGTACTCCTTCTTTCAGGACACCCTGCTTCCGACGCTCGGATTCGTCAAGCGGAGCGACCGGAAAAAGAACCGCAACGAGCGCGCCCGGGCGAATTTCGAAGTATACATGGCGGAGACCGTCCGTCTGCTGCGGAACCATCCATGCATCTGTCTGTGGACCATATTCAACGAGGGCTGGGGCCAGTTCTGCGCGGACGAGATGACCGCCAAACTCCGGGAACTGGACGGAACGCGCTTCATCGATGCGACCTCCGGCTGGTTCGCACAGTCGGATTCGGACGTGGAGAGTATCCACACCTATTTCCGTCCGCTCAAGGGCGGGAAAACGGAAAAGCCCTGGCTGCTGTCCGAATACGGCGGCTATTCCTGCGCGGACCCCGCGCACAGCTACCGGCCGGACAAGATCTACGGCTACCGCAAATACAAAAAGCCGGAGGATCTGAAGGAAGGATACCGTTCGCTTCTGGAGGAGCAGCTGCTCCCGCTGGTGCAAAGCGGCCTGAGCGGCGCGATCTATACCCAGCTGTCCGACGTGGAGGAGGAGACGAACGGCCTTCTGACCTTCGATCGCCGGATCGAGAAGATCCCGGCGGAGGTGCTGGCGCCGATCTCGGAAAAACTGACTGCGCAGAACCACTGTTAGGAACAGACCCGTTTTCGCCGGCGGCAACCGTGCGGTCCGAACGAACGAAACAAAAAGACACCCGGAGCGGGGGAACGATTCCCATGCTTCGGGTGTTTTGATTTTGAAAACCGTCCTGCCTTACTGCGCCGGGACGGGACGGATGGTCAGGACGCCGTCTTCCGCGTCGGCAAGCAGGTCCGAATGCGGAGGGAAGTCCTCCTCCAGCATGGATTTGGCCAGTCTGGTCTCCACTTCCTGCTGGACGAACCGCTTGAGCGGACGGGCGCCGAACTGCGGGTCGTAGCCGCCTTCCATCAGATACTCTTTCGCGTTCTCGGTCAGGCGCAGGGTCAGATGCCGGTCGGCCAGCCGCCGGTTCAGATCCGCGATGCACAGATCCAGGATGCGGAAAACGTTCTCGCGGGTGAGCGGGCGGAAGAACAGGATCTCGTCCAGCCGGTTCAGGAATTCCGGCCGGAAGGACTGCCGCAGCAGCATGCTCACCTGGTTCCGCGCTTCGGCGGACAATTCGCCGTTCTCGCCGATGCCTTCCAGGATGGCCTGCGAACCGAGGTTGGACGTCAGGATGATGACCGTGTTCTTGAAGTCGACCGTCCGTCCGTGCGAGTCGGTGACCCGCCCGTCGTCCAGGATCTGCAGCAGCACGTTGAAGACGTCCGGATGGGCCTTTTCGATCTCGTCGAACAGGATGACCGAGTAAGGTTTCCGGCGGACGGCTTCCGTCAGCTGGCCGCCCTCCTCGTATCCGACGTAGCCGGGAGGCGCCCCGAGCAGACGGGAAACGGAATATTTCTCCATGTATTCGGACATATCGATCCGGATCATGTTGCGTTCGTCGTCGAAGAGCGCTTCGGTCAGGGTCTTCGCCAGTTCCGTCTTGCCGACGCCGGTCGGTCCCAAGAACAGGAACGACCCGATCGGATGTCCGGGATTCTTGATGCCCGCGCGGGACCGCTGGATGGCGCCGACGACCTTGTCGACGGCCTCGTCCTGGCCGATGACCCGCTTGTGCAGGATATCTCCGAGATGCAGCAGTTTTTCGCGGTCGCTTTCCATCAGTTTGGAGACTGGGATCCCGGTCCACCGCTCGACGATCTTCGCGATTTCTTCCTCGGTGACCTTGTCGCGGAGATAAGTCGCCTTGGTGCCCGCGCTGCCGGCGGCGGCTTCCAGCTCCTCCAGCTCTTTTTGCAGCTTCGGCAGTTTGCCGTATTTCAGTTCCGCCGCTTTCTCCAGATCGTATTCGCGTTCCGCCCGGGCGATGTCGCCGGTCATCTGCTCGATCTGGACGCGCACGTCGTGGATGCGGTCCAGTCCGTTCTTCTCGTTCTCCCACTTCGTCTTCATCTCGTCGTAGGAGACCTGTTCCTGCGTCAGCGCCTTCTGGACCTCCAGCAGCCGCTCTTTCGAGAATTCGTCGTCCTCTTTCTTGAGGGCGGCCTCTTCGATCTGCAGCTGGATGATCTTCCGGCGGACGGTGTCCAGTTCGGTCGGCATGGAATCCATTTCCGTGTGGATCAGCGCGCAGGCCTCGTCCAC
>JAGACN010000171.1 GCA_017614095.1 Clostridia bacterium
GGCGGGGGGTATAGGATTCCTCGACGCGGAAGGTCGGGCCGAAGGTGTAGACGTTGGAAAAAGCCAGCGCGAAGCATTCCGCCTCCAGTTGTCCGGATACGGTCAGATTGGTCGGCTTGCCAAAGAAATCTTTTGAGAAGTCCACCGATCCGTCCTCCGTCCGCGGCGGATCCGACGGATCCAGCGTGGTTACCCGGAACATATTCCCTGCACCCTCGGCATCGCTGCCCGTGATGAGCGGCGTATGCACGTAGATGAACCCGCGGTCCGCAAAGAAGCGGTGAATGGCCTGCGCGGCGACGGAGCACACGCGGAAAACGGCGCTGAAGGTGTTCGAGCGCGGGCGGAGATGCGCGATGGTGCGCAGATACTCGAAGGAATGGCGCTTGGGCTGCAGCGGATAGTCCGGCGTGGACGGCCCTGCCACTTCGACGTGCGTCGCCTTCAGCTCGAACGGCTGCTTCGCGTCCGGCGTGAGGACCAGGACGCCCTGCGCCAGGAACGCGGCGCCGATGTTCTGCTTCGCGACGGTTTTATAATTGTCCAGGTTCTGCTCTTCGCAGACCACCTGCAGATTCTTGAAATACGTGCCGTCGTTCAGTTCCAGGAAACCGAACGCGTTGGAGCAGCGGATATTCCGCGCCCACCCCCCGACCAGTATGGTTTTCCCGTCAAACGCGGACGCGTCTTCGTACAGCGCCCGGGCGGTGGTCAGACTTTGTTTCAGTGCCATGACGAAACCTTCTTTCCTGTTGGTGTTCTATTGGTTTACATAATTATTTTCTGTTCAGGATCTCCTGATGTTCTTCCTCCAGCTCCTTCAGCTGCTTCTCCCGCTCGGCGATGCCGGACGCCTCCCCTTTTGCGCGGCCTTTCTTCGTGATGAAGAAGGACAGGAAAACGAATCCGACTTCCAGGATGGCCATGATCCACCAGAAGTAGACGGTCAAAGACAGGATCTCGACGTTCCCTTCGAAAACGGTGTCGTAGACGTCCGAAGCGTTGAAGATGCGCAACAGCGCGGCGATGCTGCCGCCCAAGAACCAGGAGGGCAGCACGTCCCAGAAGAAATACAGGGCGATGAATTCGAAGATCGCGTAGGAGATGATGAAATGGAGAAAGACGTGCGACGGCTTGGTCCTCTCTTTCGTGCGGAACCCGTCCCGGTAGCCCATCAGGCGGGCGAAAAAATACCGGAGGAGGAACATAAAAGTAGCGGTGATCAACCCGTACAGCGGGTAGACCAGATAAAAGTTGCGGGAAAGATCCTTCGTCTTGACGATGTCGTCCGGCTTGACGATCCAGCCGAACACCGTTCCGATCCCTTCCGCGATCAGGAAGGAAACGAACAGGACGACGAACATCCAGAAGGTCGAGACCAGGATGGACGAAAACGGGATCCGGTCGTCCTTCCGCTCCAGCCTCGTTTCGCGGTCCATGTCTTCTCCGAACCGATTCTCCATAGCGCTCTCCTTATATGCGATCCGTCTTCCAGCTTTCCATGCAGTCGACGCACCGCTTCTGCAGCGCGGCCGCCTGCCCCGCATAGGCCATGACGGTCAGCACGTCCGCCAGCCGGTTTTTGCTTCCCTTCACCGTTTCCCGGTAGTCCTTTACGACGTCCAGGATGATCTTCCTCAGCGCGTCCTCCGCCGGTATCCCGTCGGAAAGCCGCATCCTCAGGTTGACATAATAGTTGTACAGCCGGGCGTCGTCGACCAGGTCGTCACTCGTATCGTCCAGATGCCCGTTGATGTGTTCCAGCAGCGTCGCGATGGTCTCGATCTTCAGGCTTTCGCGCAGATGGTTGATCAGGACGATCCGGCAGAACTGGCTCCGGTTGTACGTGCGGTGCACAGGCGGCGGCAGGAACTTTCTGCTGACCCAATTCTGGACTTCGTGTCCGGCCAGTCCGGTCAGCCGCGTCACCTGGGACAGCACCAGCCCTCCGGAGAGGAACAGCGTGTCCAGAAAGCGGCCGGCGGCGTCCGGGGAACGGTCCGGCATCTCGATCAGAAGGCCCGGGAACAGAAGCCGGGATCCGTTTTCGGCATGCATGGTTGAGCTTCCTTTCAGCGGCTTTGTTTAAGATGAATATATCACACAATCAGGCGATTGTCAACCGGCGGTTTCCGGCTTGCCGGATTCCTTCTCGTCTTTGAGAACGGCCAGAAACAGTTCGCCCAGTTCGGGATCGAACTGCGTGCCGACCCCTTCGCGGATGATCCGTTCGGCCTCCTCTTTCGGGTAGGCTTTTTTGTAGACGCGATCGGAGACCAGCGCGTCGTAGACGTCCGCCAGCGCCATGATGCGGGCTTCGAGCGGGATCTCCTCCCCTTTCAGCCCTTCCGGATAGCCGGTACCGTCGTACCGTTCATGGTGATACCGCGCAATGTTGAACGCGACGGCATGGTATTCCTGCTCCTCTTTGCTGCTCATGGTCCGGTCGATGATATCCGCCCCGTAGGCGGCGTGCTTCTTCATCAGTTCGTATTCGTCCGGATCCAGTTTCGCCGGTTTGTTCAGGATGGCGTCCGGGATCTTGATCTTGCCGATGTCGTGCATCGGAGCGGCCAGGACGACGTTGCGGTAGAAGGAGGACGTGCACCCCGCGTAGCGTTCATCGGTTTTCATCCGTTCGGCCAGTTTCTCCACATAGTCCACCGTACGCTGGATATGTCCGCCCGTGTTCTCGTCCCGTTCCTCGACGACCGTCGCCAAGGTTGAAACGGTATTGCGCTGGATGTTCTCCACGCGAATGCTCTGGTAGATCTCCCGCACGTTCCGGCTGCAGATGACCGAATAGAGGATCATACCGATGACGCAGAAGGTAACGGTATTGATCAAATCCAGCGAAAAGACTTCCGGGGACTTTTTGAAATACGAAAAGAACAGGTAGAAAACGGATTCCGCCGTCATGAACAGATACATCCGGACCGGCCGGTCATCGATGCTCTGCGGAAGCAGGGCGATAAAAACGATGACGCTGGTGGCCGGGACCGCGTAATTGCTTTCCGTAGAGCTCAAGAGACTCGCGTACACGCACGTGATAGCCATCTCCGCGTAGCAGAGGATCTGCGACAGCGCGATCGCCTTCCGGTTCCGGATAAGCAGCCAGACGCTCAGAATGAGCAGACTGCCGAAGAACAGGAAAATATACGGGAACAGCACGTCGCTTTTCCGGATCAGATTGATGACGAAAAAGACGCCCGCCATCGAACCGGACAGCAGCGCAGTGATGCGGACGGTCCGCTTGTTCCGCTCCCAGATGAGCGGCCGGACGGAGGTATAGGCCTCCTTCCCGATGCCGCAGTAGAAAAGAAAACTTTTAAATCCCCAGCGTTCCAATATCCAGTACCCGCTTTTTTAGAATGTGTTATGCTTTGGAAGGATCGAAGATCCAGACGGTGTCCGCGCTGCCGAACGCGAACAGGCTTCCGGAGACCGCGGCCGAGAGACCATCTTCGCCCGGCACGGTCGCGAGGACTTCCCCGTTTGCCGACCAGATGGAATAGGCATTCCCGTTTCCGTCCGTCCCCTTGACCAGCAGCACGCCGGCTTCCGGGATCAGCGTCTCGCCGGGATCGTCCGGGCAGTCGAAGGAAACGGTTTGTCCCGTTTGATTGTCATAAAAATACAGCGTCGTCGGCGCCTTCTCGTCGTCGTAGGCGGCGACATACGTCCCGTTCCGGGCATACATCCAGCGTCCGCAGTTGTCGAAGGAAGCGGCCGCCGTTTTCGACCCGTCCTCCAGATGCAGGATCTCCAATGTATCGTATTCGAAGTCGTCGTCCGTATCCGTCTTGCAAAGGAGCGTATCGCCGCAGAAGGTCAGCGGCGCGCATTCGGCGATGGCCGCTTCCCCATTGAAGGTGTACAGGATCTTTCCGGTCCTGTCGATGACGCGGTAGGTCCGGTCCTCGTCCTTCATCAGCGACAGGACGGCATAGTCGTCGTTCTGGCGCAGGATCCGCGGATACTCCTGCGTCTTCTCGTTGAAGAGGATGACGGCCGGGGTCTCGTCGGTCTTTCTGCCGTACAGGACCGCGTACGGACAGGGCTGTCCGGCTTTCGCGCCGGCCCCGTATTCGATGGAGAACCCGCCCTCCTTGTTGTCCGCGTTCCGGTCGTACGGGACGGGAACGCCGGCAAAAGGAGCGGATTCCCAGGTGCTTCCGTCTTCGGACAAACGGAAGACGCGGTAGGCAAACTCATAGGCCCCATCCGCTCCCGTTCTGACGTAGGAGACCAGCAGCACTTCCAGATGACCGTCTTCGGTAAAGGCCGGCGGGCAGAGGAAGGGTTTGTCCGTTTCGGTCAGCGGCAGCGTCGGAAAGTGCTCGCGGATGTAGTCCTCCGTATCGATCACCGTTCCCGGATAGGACGTTTCGTCCTGCAGGAACTCGTCGATGGAAAAGGACCGGAATGCGGATAGAGCCGGATCCGGTTCGGACACACCGGACGCTTCCGTGCTCTCCGATGCAGATTGTTCGGACGTCCCGGAGGGAAGGCTGTCTTCAGAAGAAGAGGACGGCGCATCCGGTCCGCAGGCGGTCAGTCCCGCCGCGGTCAGAAGCAGCGCCGCGATCAGGCAGGATAGGAATAGTTGTTTGATCCCGTAATGACGCATGGCTTGTCCTTTCCCCCGGTCTAGTTCCCGAGCGCTTTCTTCTTCGCCAGCGTCTCCTTCCTCTTTTCGGCGCGGACGATATTCTTGACTTTCCGAACGGTCTCGTTCAGGTCCAGGTTCTCGATGGCGTAGTCATACTGCGGCATGTAGCTCATTTCCTCCTCATACCGCTGCAGACGGATCTCGATGTCCTCCATCTTGTCGCCGCGGCCGCGCAGGCGGTCGACGAGGATCTGCTTGTCCGCGTACAGGAAGATCGTCACGACCTTCAGATCGTCCTTCAGGATCCGGCTGAGGTTCAGCGCGCCCTTGACGTCGATGTCCTTGACGATGGTCTTGCCGGTCTTCGCGGCTTCCGCGAGCAGGATGCGGGAGCTGCCGTAGTAGTTCGTATGGATGAATTCGTATTCGTACAGTTCGCCGGACCGGATCTTTTCCTCGAACTGCTCTTTCGTCAGGTAGTGGTACGGGAACCCCTCCCGCTCGCCCGGGCGCATGTCCCGCGTGGTGTACGTGGGCATCAGGACGTACCGGCTGGCCGATTCCTTCAAAAGAACATTCATGACGGTGTTTTTGCCGACCGCGGAGCAGCCGGAAAGGATCACAAACATGGCAGACCTCCAAAAGAAAAAACTTTTCTTTATTATGCTACAGAGAAACGCCAAAGTCAAGACAAACGGAAACGGAAAACAAAAAAAGGCGGATTCTCCGCGGTCATCCGCCAACGTACGATCCCTGACGGACGTCCTCCGCCCGGAAGGCCCGCCAGAGCTCGTTCAGCACGTGTTTCTTGTTGCCGCTCCACAGCGGAGAAACGAGATCCGCCTTCCGTCCGTCCCCCGTCATCCGGTGCACGGAAACGTCCGGAGAGAGCGCGCGGATGCAGGATATCAGGTCGGACGTGTATTCCGGCAAGGAGTAGGTGGACAGCAGGCCGGCCCGGAACAGGCTCTCGTACCGGGTTCCCTTAAGGACGTGCAGCATATGGAACTTGACGCC
>JAGACN010000025.1 GCA_017614095.1 Clostridia bacterium
ACCCGTCCGGCTTGTCCTGATGCATATTGTATTTCGGCTGGTAGACCACCACGAATTCGCCGTTGTCAAGAGCGCTCTCCTGCCGGATCTCGATGTCCGCGTTCTGCAGGTTGGACGACCGGATGTTTTCCGTAAAGAACTTGTAGTCGCCGACCTCGATAACGTTCGCGCTGGTGCGCGCCTCGAACGCGTTGTCGATCATTTTCGCGATGGTGGAGTAGTTGCCTTCGGTCGTCTCGTAAACACCGCCGGACAGCTCCAGATGGTAGCGCTCGGGGAGCAGTCCCTTGTGGTTGTAGGCCAGTCCCGACACCGTCTGGAGACGTTTGGTGACGTTTTCCCGCTCGCGGAAGTGCAGAAGGAGCAGGAACCTGCCGTCGCCCGCGTAGGCGTACAGCTCGTCCACCTGCATCATCTTGCCGAAGACCATGGCGACGTATTTCAGCGATTCCTCCGCGGCCGGCTGTCCGAAGTATTCCTGAATATACTGGAAGTGCTTGATCTCCGACAGGACGACGGCGAATTTGGAATTCTTGTTCTTTTCGAGGATGGGCTGGGCGTCCCGCTCGAACTTGACCCTCGTCGGGCAGTTCAGGACCGGATCCGTCAAGGAGGCTTCCAGCCGCTTCCGCTCAGCCACCTTGCGGGTGATCAGGACGAAGGAGCCCATGAAGATCAGGATGGCGAAGACCATGATCAGGATGCCC
This sequence comes from Clostridia bacterium, assembly GCA_017614095.1. Next base: position 708 of record JAGACN010000025.1, read on the forward strand.
AGGATGGCGTTGATCAGCTGAAAGCTGCTCCGGCACAGACGCTCCACTGAATACAACGCGATGATGGACAGGCCGCCGCCGCTTTTCGGAGTGCCGATGGACACGACGTAGTCTTCCGAATAGACGGTCGCCTCGTAGGAGGCGGACCGCTCGTACACGAGGTCGTTCTTCAAAGAGTCGATGGTGGCTTTTTCGTTGATCTGAGCGGTCAGATAGTCGTAGATGTTGTTGTGCACGGACAGGTTGACGTCCTCGTCCTTGTGGAAGATGGCGAGGGTCTCGCCCTCGCTGTCCGCGAAGACGGCCACGCGCGCCAGTTCGGCGGATTCCGCGTTGACGTCCGATACGAACGTGGAAAAGGTATCGCCCGGAAAGAACAGGACCACGCCGTCCGCAAAACCGGACAGGACCGGCGCGTAGAAGCCGATCGTGTTCGTGTTCCATTCCCGGTCGGCGACCAGCCCGCAGCAGCGGGCCACGTTCGTGCCGGCCAGCTTCATGACGTTCTCGCGCTCCAGCGGATAGACCGTTCCGAACTGCCCGTAGATGGTCCCGTCCGCGAAGAAGCGGCAGAAGGCCACGCCGTCGAAGGTGCTGTCGCTCCGGAGTCCACGGAGCGTGGCCGCGACGTCGTCGCGGGAGGAAAGGCCGTTCAGCTTGTTCGCCACCTGCTTTGCCAGACTGATGCCGTCTGCGATCTCCGCTTCCAGAAGGCGGAGACCATCAGCCGTATACAGGTCCGCTTTGGTGGACGCCTGGCTGCGGATCTCGGTCAGATAGTTCGTATAGACCAGTACGGTCGCGCCCAGCAGGATCACGCTGAAAATAACGACGAGGAGCAAAACGAACGTATTCACTTTTCGCTGGTTGTTGTTCATACGCTAACCACCTGTTAATGCCTAAAAGAGCGCCCGTCTCAGCGCTCCTGTTTCTTTCGCGGTCCGGGGTCTATTTCTTCTTCCCCATCTCCATCTCTTCCAGCTCGACCATCTTGGCGTGCATGTTTTCGCGCACGTCCTCGATCTGCTTGGTGAACATGTTGAAGAAATCCACGTCCTTGTCGTTCGGCTCGGTATGGGTCAGAATGGCTTCGACCAGCGCCGCCTGGGAACGGGAGCGTTTCTGTTCCAGTTCGGTGATGCGTTTCTTGCAGTCCTCAATTTCCTTTTTTAACTTCATTTTCTTAAACATGCTTAAAAATCTCCTTTTCGGACCGAAAAATGTCTGATCTATTCTTTGTCCTCGGGCGGCGGGTTTCCCGTCGCTTCGTTCTGTTTCAGTTTTTCGACTTCTTCGCGGATCTTCTCATCCAGGATGGCCTGTTTCTCGGCTTCTTCCTTCGCTTTTGCTTCCTTCTTCTTGCGCACCGCTTTCCGGATCTCCGGCAGGTAGAGCAGCAGACAGAAGAGCGCGATGCACACCAGCGCGACGGCCAGTCCGGCGGGCGTAGTAAAGAAGCGCCCGAGAGAAGACAGAACGGTCAGGTTCCGGACGTACCGGGCCAGGACCTTGTCCGCTTTGGCGGTCGTATGGTCTTCGGCCAGATTGTGGTCGCCTTTCGTGACGAATTCCGCATGGTCGCCGACGATCTCGACGACGCGGTGGGTATTCGGCTGTCCGTAGATGGGCAGCGACGGGTCGTCGCAGACAAACGTGATGACGTCACCGACCGCGACGTCTTGCGCGGATACCTTTTCGACGAGGATGAACGACTTTGCCGGAATGGTATCCTCCATGCTGTCGGTTTGCACCCACAGGGCGGTATACCCGGCTATGAAGAGCGGCTCGCCTCTCAGGCGCGCTGTCAAAACGATCGCGATCGCGAGTACGAGCAGCAGGACGACGAGGACGGTCAGTACCGTCCGGACGGTCTTCCGGATGCTGTTCTTCGGTTTCGCCGGTTCCAGTTGTCGGTTCTGGTTCGGTTCCTGCGTCATGCGCTTGTCCTCCGTCTGTTGCGGGCTGTGCGTCGGCTTCCGGTCCGGATCCCTCCGCTTCCGGCTTCGCCGGATCCGTGTCGGGCCTTAAGAAGTAGTCTTCCGGATAAGCGTCGTTCTTGAACAGCCGCTCCATCTCTTTGTACTGGCGCTCGGCTTCCGCGCGGGCAGCCAGCGCGGCGGCTTCCTCCGCTTCGCGTTTGGCCCGCTCCTCGGCTTCCTTTTCCGCTTTGATGGCTTCTTCGCGGGCTTTCGCCTCCTCGGCCAGCTTCACTTCGGCCGGGGACGGGCCCGTCTGTTCGCTCTGCAGCGGGATGTGGCCCAGTTCCTTCCCGGCCGCCCGTGCGTCCGCGTCCAGGGCGATGTCGATGGCTTCCAGCATCATCCGGTCGTCCGGCGACAGAACGCCGTAGCGGGTCTGCGTCGGGATGGGGATCTTTTTATGTGGATAGGAAACGGCGAATTCCTGCGCGGTAAGGTCTTCCAGCGTATCCACGATCTGCGGCCGGAGCTCGTCTTCCGTGATCCTGCTGGCCAGTGTCGGGTCGGAGCCGAACGTGCTGTTGATGTTGTAGCGGAAGATGAGGTACTGCAGCGCCAGGGTCGAATAGAGCTCCTTGACGTAGGCTTTGTCGATCTCCTTGAGATCCTCCTGGATCAGCATGGAATAGCCGGCGCTCTCGTAG
>JAGACN010000172.1 GCA_017614095.1 Clostridia bacterium
AGGACGTCCAGACGGTGCTGGACAAGGTCCTTCACGCGCTCAATCAGCGGCCGTTCCTGCTGATCAACGACAAGGCGCTCGGAAGGACCAAAGTCCCGCTGGATACCGTCTGCTACGTGGAATCCATGGGGCACGACATCCTTCTGCAGTGCTCGGACCGGAAGACCTACGCGTTCGGCGGCACTTTCAGCGAGTTCGTCGCGACCCTGCCGGAGTCGATCTTCTTCCGCTGCCACCGCAGCTACGCGGTCAATCTCCGCTACGTGCACCGGCTGCAGGACTTCCGCTTCATCATGGCGGACGAGTCCCGCATCCCGATCGCGAAACCTCTGCGGAAGATCGCCATGCAGCGGTTTGCGGACTTAACGAGTTATGAATGAATCCGGTCTGCTGTTCGATCTCCGGCACACCGTCCGGAGACGGAAGCTGTTCATCCTCTGCCTGACCTTCGTCCTTTTGCTCTTCCTATTGGACGCGTGGACGGTCGGGTCTTTCGTGCGTTCCTTTTTCTTCGGCGGCGGCGAGACGGAATTCATTTCCACGCTGGTGCTGGAAGACTGGTTCGCGTGCATCGGATACATTTTCCTGTTCTTCCTCTACCTTTTCCTGCTGGTCGCCATGACCGTGCAGTTCCTCGGCGCGTCCCTGCGCGAGCAGTTCCTGCCGTGCCCCTTCTTCCTGCTGTGGCATTCGGCCATCGGGCTGTTCTGCGCGGTCGCGGATATCGGGCACTATTCCATGTGGAAAAGCTTTTTCGTGTCTGTGTCCGACCCGATGAAAGCGGCGTCCATGCTGCCCGTTCTGCTTTGCATGGTCTTCTGGATGAAGAAATACCAGCGGATCTTGCTCCCCCTGACGCTCGTTTCCGGGCTGTCCGTATCCTTCTGTCTGCTCGTCCGCTCCATGGACTGGATGCCGGACCTGTGGCCGGTCTTCCGGGCCGTCGACGACGGGCTGTTCCTGGTCTGCGTTCTTGCCTGCCTGGTCTTCGCGCTGATCGACCGGAAGCAGGGGAACCCCGTGTTCCGGCGGCTGCCGGCCATCCTGCTCTTCCTGCTTGCCGTCGCCGGCGTCCTGCTGGGATTCATGCTGCTGCTCAACCGGACGGTACCGGGCATCCGGCATACCATCCTGATCCCGTCCGAATCCGTTCTGCACGGCATCCGGTACCACGCGCAGTATTTCCTGCTGGGCACGGTGCTGATGCTCGTGGTTCTGACCGTATCGGACGCAAGCATCCGCAGACGCGTGGAGGAGAAAGCAGTCGAGACGCGCTACGCGGCCAACGAGGAATACGCGGAAAGCCTGCACCGGTACGAACAGAACGTGCGGGAACTGAAGCACGATCTGTCTCACCAGCTGCAGGTGGCGTCCATGCTCTGCCGGGACGGGAAAATCGACGAACTGCAGGAGTATCTGGACTCTTTGAACTGCAAAGTCTCCGAGACGACGGGGAAGACCTATTGCGCGCATACGCTGTCCAACTACATCCTTCAGATGTTCGCCCAACGGTTCGAGGAAAAGGATATCGCCTTTGAGTGCGAAGCGTTCGTCCCGTGGGATCTGAAACTGTCCGACCGGGATCTGACCAGTATGCTGGATAATCTCCTGTCCAACGCTTTAGAGGCGGCCGAAACGGCTCCGGAGGGGTTTCGCTGGGCCAAATTGCGCGTCACATACGAGCAGAAGGTGCTCCGCATCCGGTGTACGAACTCCTACGGAGCGGAACCGCAAACGGACGCGGACGGCGTCATCCGCACCCGGAAATTCGACCGCAAATCGCACGGGTTCGGGCTCCGGATCGTCCGGAAAACGGCCGAGAGCGCCGGCGGTGCCGCTACCGTGTCCTACGGAAACGGTATTTTCGAGGTCAAAGTCGCCGTTCCTGTCGCAGAATGACCGCTTTTTGCACGAACGGATTTGACAGAGACCGCTCTTGTTGAGTAAAATATAGTGTGAATTTGTAACTTGGAATACTTTCTGATTGCGAGGTAATCGTATGAACAATCCGAACTACGCGCCCAACCGCGCGGATCCGCGCGCGAACGGACAGCAGGAAAGCGGCGAGGTCCAGATCGATATCTGGGCGACCATCCGTTCCGTGTTGAGCAGATGGTGGCTGATCCTGATGGTCGGCATCGCCTGCGCCGCCATCGTTTTCGTTGTCTACCAGGTCGTCCACGTCGATACCTATACGTCGACCGGCAACATCTACCTGGTCCCGAAGATGAGCGAGAGCCAGAGCGGTATGAACGTTTCCGACGCGAAACTGGTCGATACGTTCATGAACGACTATCTGGAAGACATGACGGATATCAGCAACTTCAAGATGGCGCTGGCCAACCTCGGCAATGAGATGTACGCCCTTTACGATACCGACAGCATGAGCGAGGAACAGAAGGTCCAGCTGCGGGAGTACATCGCTTCCGTCACGGGCTCCATCACGGCCGAACAGCTGAGCAAACGCGCCAAGGTCTGGAACGAGACCGGCACGCACTTCCTGTACGTGTCCTATACGGCGGACAACGCGAAACTGTCCTACGCGGCCGCGGTCGCCATCCTGAACTCCTCCGTCGAACGGCTGAAGGACTTCTACGGCGTCGAACAGGTCGACGTGCGCAAACTGCCGGAGAATCCTCCCAAGAAGGACGCTTCCGGTCTGATCCGCTATACGCTGATCGCCGGACTGGCCGGCGTGCTCCTGGTCATCGCCATCCTGGCGTTCCTGTATATCCGGGATGACAAGATCAATACCGCGGACGACGTCGAGCAGTATCTCGGACTGACCGTCCTGGCCATGATCCCCGTCTACACGCCGGAGGATGCGGGCAACAACCCGGATACCGGCGGCGGGAAGAGCAGGCGATGAGAGAATCGGACGAAGGAGGTATGTATCATGAGTAAAGTGACCCTTTCCATCAGCAGCAGCACCGATTACAACGTCGCTGAATCGTATAAGACGCTGCGCGCCAATCTGCAGTTCTGCGGCGCCAAGTACAAAGTCATCCT
>JAGACN010000173.1 GCA_017614095.1 Clostridia bacterium
CGTCGCAGGTGGGTGCCATCACCGGAACTTCAGTGCTTCCAACGTCCGCTGCGCAGAATGCACGGCGGGAGGCCTGCACAACATTACCGGAATCACGGCTCCCCTTCATTCTTGTGGGTTTTACCATGAGGAACATCCTGTGTGGATACACAAACCGGCAGGCTGTATTTCAGGCGCGTATGCGCCGAAATAAGCAAACGTCGGATTATTCCTGCTCGTCCAGATCCAGTTCGCTGAAATAGCGGTCGTCGAATGCGTCCGCGACGCGATCGAACTCGTCGTCGTCTTCGATGGTCTCCAGGATGTCTTCGCCGTCCTGGCTTCCCGCGAGCCGGAAAATGACGTATTCGTCATTGTCGTCCCCGGCGTCCAGCGGAATCATGCCGAGATAGTGCCGGCCGTCCAGGTCCAGTTCTCCGAACAGTTCGAACTCCAGTTCGTTTCCGTCTTCGTCCGTCAGCGTATAGATATCCATCAGTTCTTCTCCGTTGTCTTCCGGAAGATTGTTTTTCGGCAGATCGCTCATGGCTGATTCCTTTCGCGTTTTCTTTCTGTTTTCATTATATGTCCCCTTCCGGTATTTGTCAAGCCCTCTGTTTTAGAACATATGTTCTTAAACAGAAAGACTTGCCTTTTCCAAATCGAGCGCATATAATGGGAACGGACCCAATCCATTCCGAACCGAAACGAGGTGTATGCCATGGCCGCCCATCCCCGCCTGTTCATCCCGCAAGACCAAGCGCGTTCCGCGCTGTCCGCCGGTTTCGTCCTCATCACCGGGCCGGACGTCAATCACGTGAAAAACGTCCTCCGGCTGCCGGCCGGGAGCGTGTTGACGGTCGGCGACGGCGAAGGGACCTTCTTCCTTGCGCGCATCCGGGAATACAGCAAAGAAGGACTGATCGCCGACGTCCTGCCGGACTCTGCCGTGGAGGCGGACACGGAATTCCCGTTCGGGGTCACCCTCTACCAGTGTCTCCCGAAAGGCGAAAAGACGGACTGGATCGTCCAGAAAGCGGTCGAGCTGGGCGCGACGGAGATCGTCTTCGTCTTCAGCGAACGGTGCGTCGCCCGCCCGGACGCCAACGCGATGGAAAAAAAGATCGCCCGCATGCAGCGCATCGCCGAATCCGCGTCGTCGCAAAGCGGACGGGGCGTGATCCCCGCCGTCCGCGGCCCGCTGTCCTATGCGGACGCGGTGGAGGAAATGAAAAGCGCTTCCCATCCGTTCGTCTGCTACGAGGGACTGGACGTGCTTCCGCTCCCCTCCCTGCTGACCGGACTGCCGGAGCGCGTCGCCTTCCTGATCGGACCGGAAGGCGGTCTGTCCGAACGCGAAACGGCGCTCGCACGGGAAGCCGGCATCCCGCTCGCGGGTCTTGGAAAACGGATCCTGCGCACGGAAACGGCGCCTCTGTTCGTCCTCTCCTGCCTCGGATACCGCTATGGTCTCTAGGCCGCGCAATCCGAAAAATGCCGACGAAAAAGAGCCCGCAGGCTCTTTTTTTCGTGTCCGGATACGCTGTCAGTCCAATTCGACCTTTCCGGTATAGAGTTCGTAGTAGCGGCCCTTCTGTTCGAGCAGGTCCTCGTGACTGCCCCTTTCGATGATGACGCCGTGCTCCAGAACGAAGATGGCGTCCGCATCCCGTACCGTGGACAGGCGGTGTGCGATGACGAACGTGGTCCGGTTCTGCATCAGGCTGTCCATGCCTTTCTCGATGTGTTTTTCAGTCCGGGTATCGACCGAGGAGGTCGCTTCGTCCAGCACCAAAATGGGTGCTTTGGACAGCGCGGCCCGCGCGATGTTGAGCAGCTGACGCTGTCCCTGTGACAGATTCCCGCCGTCCCGTTCGATGACCGTCTGGTATCCGTTCTCCAGACGGGTGATGAAACTGTGCGCGTATGCCGTTTTCGCGGCGGCGACGACTTCATCGTCCGTCGCGTCCAGACGGCCGTAGCGGATATTCTCCATGATGGTCCCGGTAAACAGATGGGTGTCCTGAAGCACCATCGCAATGTTCCGGCGGAGCACGTCCCGTTTGATGTCGCGGATGTTCACACCGTCAATGGTGATGCTTCCCTGCTCAATATCGTAGAAACGGTTGAGCAGATTCGTGACCGTCGTTTTGCCGGCGCCGGTGGAGCCGACGAACGCGACTTTCTGGCCGGGCTTCGCGTACAGGGAGATGTCATTCAGGACCGTCTTCTCGGGAACGTATCCGAACGTGACGTGTTCGAGCTTCACATAGCCGTCGAATGTTTCACGTTCTGTCGCGGCGTCTCCGTCCCGCTCTTCCGGATCCATGTCCATAATATTGAAGACGCGTTCGGCCCCGGCCAATGCGGCAAAGATGGTATTCATCTGCTGAGAGATCATGCTGATCGGACGGGAGAACTGTCTGGAATACTGAGCGAAAATGGTCAGATCGCCCGCGCCGAAGCCGCTGGTCGCGATGAGGACACCGCCGATGCCGACAGTGACCGCATAGGAGATCTGGCTGGTGTTGCCGACCACAGGTCCCATAATGCCGCCCCAGAACTGGGCGCGGAACTGTTTACCGCGCAGGTCGTCGTTCAGCATGCCGAATTCGTCCTTGCATGTCTCTTCGTGGTTGAAGACCTTGACCACCTTCGCGCCGGTGACCGTTTCCTCGATGTAGCCGTTGACGGCACCGAGCGCGGCCTGCTGGCCTGCGTAATACTTTCCGGACCGCTTTCCGAGGAATCCGGCAAGCAGCATGAAGAGCGGAATGAATCCGACCGTCACGAGCGACAGCCAGATGTTCGTCGTGATCATGAAAAGGAACGTGCCGATCAGGGAGATGATGCCGGACACCAGCGACACAAGCGTGTTGTTCATCATGGTGTCGATGTTGTCAATGTCGTTCGTGAAACGGGACATGATCTCGCCCGTCGTGTTTCCGTCGAAATACCGGACGGGCAGTTTCTGGAGCGCGCCGAACAGGTCGTTCCGAAGCGCTTCCGTCGCGTTCTGGGAGATGGTCAGCATCAACCGGGCCTGCAGGTACTCCGTGCCGATCGCCACCAGGTAGACGAATGCGAGGATGGTCACGGCCGCCAGCACGTACAGGCTGATCTCGGCGAAGGGGCCGGTCTGCGTCCAGAAGGAGAAGAAGCCGGAATCCTTGAACGCTTCGATCCAGCCGTTGACCACCCGCCCGATGGCCGTCCATTCCACCGCCTTGTCCGGGAAGACGAAGAGCTGCAGATGGTTGATGATCGGGGACAGCATATAGGAGGCGAGCAGGGAGAACAGCGTGTTGAGCCCCATGCACAGGAAGACCAGCAGGAGTCTTCCTTTGTATCTCATGACGTAGGAAAAGATGCGCCGGATGCTCTGACGGGTGTTTTTCGGGCGGGAGGTCGATCCCGTCTGTCTTCTTCCGCCGGGTCCGCCGCCGCCCAGTTTTTCGGGCAGGGCGCGCGCGTATTGCTTCTGCAGGGAAGCCAGCGTTCGTTTCGCCATCGGACTCACGCTCCTTCCTGCTGATCCCGGATCCCGGACTGGGATTCGTAGATCTCGCGGTATTCCAGATTGGAGCGGAGCAGTTCCTCGTGCGTGCCGCTGCCCGTGACGGCGCCCTCGTTCATGACGATGATCAGGTCCGCGTCCTTCACGGAAGAGATGCGCTGCGCGATGACGATCTTGGTGGTGTCCGCCA
>JAGACN010000174.1 GCA_017614095.1 Clostridia bacterium
ATCTTTTCCTTTCGCGATTCGTAATCCCGCCCGATCAGGATGGCGACGAATTCGTCGCCCCCGATACGAAAGACCGGGCTGTCCGGGAATGTCCGGGCGATCATCCGGCAGGAAGAAATGATATAGAAGTCTCCCGTCTCGTGGCCGACCGTATCGTTCACCTCTTTCAGGCTGTTCAGGTCGAAAACGGCGACGGCGAACGGTTCGGCGTCCCCGCGAGCGATCCGCTCGTTCATCCGTGCTTCATCCTCCACGTACGCAAGTTTGCTGCCCGCTTCGGTCAGCGGATCCATATAGGCGATCCGCCGGGTCTCGGCCAGTTCCTCCTTGCTCTTCTGCTCGCGGGTGCGGGAAGTCGCCAGCGCGCCGAGGAACGCCTCGCGCTCGGCCTGCACGACGAATGTATGCAGTACGCAGCAGCCGAGCAGGTATCCGATGGAATAGAGGGGCATCAGATCGTAGAACATCTGCGCGGAGATGGATACGGCCATCGCGATGCTGAACAGGCCGACCGTCCGGTACCTTCGGCCGGTCTCGTCTTTCGAAAGCCGCGCGTGGATCATCGCGTCGATGAAGACCAGCGTGAACAGAATGATCTGGAAGCCGAAAACGACGTAGCGGCCGGGGGCAGGTATATATTCTCCCGCCTCGGTGACCGTGAAGATCAGGGGATCGAAGAAATTGACGAGCAGGAAACCCGCCAGCAGCACCGCGAACGCGATGCCGACCCCGAAAATGACCTTCCCGAGAACGTTTTTCCCTCCGAGATAGACCAGCACATACCGCGTCCAGAGCAAGACGGAAACGGCCACGAGAAGGAAATAGACCACCGTGTCAACATACAGCAGCGTATGCCAGCCCGCCGCGTGGAACACGCCCCACAAAGCGTCCGACGCGTGATACAGGATGACGCCGACCAGAAAATACCGGTATTCTTTTTCCGCGGAAACGGGACGCCCGTGTCGGAACAGAACGTCCTCGTTGATGATCAGATGGACCAGAACCGCGATGATCCCTACAATGGAATAAGCCACGATATACCTCTATTGCCTCATACTATTTCTGCTTTCAGCGATCCGCCGCGCATTGCACGCGCAGATTTCCGATGGCGGACGCCTCGATCGGAATCGCCAATACCCGTTTGCCGGTCGCTTTTTCCGTCAATTCGTTCAGGAAGCCGTTTTTCGCGCCCCCGCCGACGATGGTCAGACTGCCGAACGTCCGGCCGAGATTGCGTTCCAGTTCATCCACGGCTTTCCGGTAGGAATCCGCCAGCGACTGGTAGGCGCAGCGGAAATACCCGGCGTCCGTTTCCGGGCGGACGGTCAGCGCCGCGTCGAACGCGTCTTTCATGCTTGCCGGCGCCAGGAAGGACGGATCGTCCGCGTCGACCAGCCCGTCGAAGGGATCCCGCTCCGCGTCCGCCGTGATCTCCGAAAACGGTTTGTCCGGGCACAGTTCGTCGCGCAGCCGGTTGACCAGCCACATTCCCATGATGTTTTTCTGATAGCGGTTGTATCCGACGCCGCCTTCGTTGGACCAGTTGGCCTCCCTGCTCGCGTCGTCCGTGACCGGTTTCGGCGTCTTGATGCCGAGCAGCGACCAGGTGCCGCTGGAGATGTAGGGCATGTTTTCGTCCATCGGAATGCCTTCGACCGCGGAACCGGTATCGTGGGTGGCGCAGAGGACGACGTTCAGCCCTTCGTACGTGCCGATGACTTCGCCCGGATGCCGCAGCGGCGTAAACAGATGCGCGGGCAGCCCGAGCGCGGACAGGATGGATCCGTCGTATTCGCCGGTCTCTGCGGAGACCAGCCCGGTCGTCGTCGCGTTCGTATATTCATGGACCTTTGTCCCGCACAGGCGGTACATCAGGTATTCCGGGATCATCAGAAAATCCGTTGCGCCGTCCAGCCGTCCGGCCGCAAAGTCCGCGTACAGCTGATAGATGCTGTTGAACGGCTGGAACTGGATGCCCGTCTTCCGGTAAAGCTCGTCGAACGGGATCCGGGCGTGCACGTCCGGGATGACGGCCTCCGTCCGGCCGTCGCGGTAGGCGAAGCAGGGCGTCACCGGGGTTTCCTCGCGCATCAGCACATAGTCCACTCCCCATGTGTCCACGGACAGGCTGACGAGTTCCGGATACGCGTTCCGGGCCAGGTCGATGCCTTCCTTCACGTAATCGAACATTTGTTCTAAAACCCAGGTCAGGTGTCCGTTCTCCGTGCGCACGCCGTTCGGGAAGCGGAAGACCTCCCTGGTCTGCAGCCGGCCGTTCTCCATCCAGCCGACGATATGCCGTCCGGACGAAGCGCCCACGTCGACGGCCAGATATGCTTTTTTCACCATGTGCCCTTCCTTTTCCGTTTCCGCCGGCAGCCGGCCGGATCGCCGGAAGCGGATCCTTTTCCTATAGATCCAGCAGTTCGCGGACTCTGCCGCGAACGACTGTCTCGATCAGCGAAAGCCGTTTTTCCGGCAAATTGTACCGGCTGTGCTTCACAAATTCGAACGCCAACAGTCTTCTCAACCTGCTTCTCATTTCCTTCGTCATCACCGCTTTGGCCTCGCCGACAAACTGGTCGTAAACGCAGGGCAAAACGGTCGACGCGTATTTGAGCAGCGCCTTCTCGTCGGTCAGATTGTCCCGACCGGCGTAATTGAACAGCGAATTGCCATGATCGAACAGCGGCGCCGGAGCGATGATCTGATTCGACTCGCTGTCGACAAGAAATCCGAAATTGCCGTAATGCCGGTCCGCATTGAAGAGGACGGCATCGAGGACGATCATCTCGCCAAACGCTTGGACGAACTCGGGGCCAAGCGATTCGTAGAACGTTTTTACTGCCTGTAGTCCGCCTCTTGTGACGATCCTGCCCACCGGGACGAATGATTTCTCCTTCGAGGTGAACAACGCGCAGACGGAGCAAAGGCGCCCTTTCCATCGGGCAAGGTCGTACTGAACCGCGTTCACGCCGAGTTCTTTGGCGATCTGGTACGCGTAGAACTCCGAGTACGGCTCGTTCCCGGTATTCGATGCGCCCTCGGTCCCGCCTTTGTACAGTTTGATGATGCCGCTTTCCCTGCGCCAGCATTTCGGCAGCGTGCCATTCGTCGTGAATTCAGGGCTCGACGTAATGAGCGACCTGTTCGAAGAGCCGTAGCCGGTGAATGCGATCTGTCCCAGCACGCGGCTGAAACGGTTGTCGTAGAGATTGACTGCGTCGAACGCGGAATCGTCGCCCTCGGGGCAGACCCAGAAACAGTCGTTCAGCGAAAGTCCTTTGGAGACGCGGATCACGTCGAGCGGCCTGTTGATGCTCAGCCCCATCGAGCTGAGAATGCTGTCGACGTATGCGCGGTTTTTCGGAACGGTCCGGTGCTTCAGCCAGCTTTGAATGCCCTCAGGACTGACCTCCTGCAGGTCCAGCGGAAAAAGAGAACGTTTTCCCTCGTTAACGAAGGTCACCTCAATATTCATTTCCGCCCCGGCATCGGCTGAAAAAGCGATGAGGGGAGTATTAAAATGTTTCAAAGTGAAAATCATATCCGGTCTCCTCGTCTCTGGCCGCGTTTTTTACAGAATTCACCGCGGGAAAGCCCACTTCG
>JAGACN010000175.1 GCA_017614095.1 Clostridia bacterium
ATGAAAGGAGGCTTTTGGCTGGATTCTCAGAGATCTCCATGGGATCGGGTCAGGATGACGCGCGCGAAATGATACAGTTCCCCATCCGGGAAGGGAATGAAGTCCAGGTCGATATAATCGTTCCAGTTATCCGGCGTGTGGTTAGTGGACAGCAGCCCGGGACGCGGATTGGCGATTCTGCGTTTCGGCGGTTCCGTGTAGAGGATGGCCAGATTGCCGTCGAACCAGATGGTCAGGTCCATCCCGTTGTCGCCCGGACGCTCCTCCTGGGACTGGTAATGCCAAAAGATATAGGAAGACATCATCTCGGGGACCATGACGCTCATCATGCCGCGGGGCTCCGCGTGGGATGTCCGTTTCCAGGCGGGTTCTTCGTCCGGCGCCGGCGCGTACGAGTGATAGCACTCCAGCAGCGGCCGGTAGTAAACCGGTTCCGCCTCGCCAGGCCAGGGATAAAGATACGGAGATAGTCCTGGGAAGACGTCCTCAATCCCGAGATCTCCCGTATACGGGCATTCCCAGTAGAAAAACAGATTGCCCGCGTCGTATTCAAACGCCGTTGCGGAAAACAGCTTGTCCTCTTTCAAAAGGGCTTCCAGATGCGGGGCAAGCCCTTCGATTGTATCAAGAACCTTTGCGTCGCGGTATTGCGCGCGGTAGCAGTGTCGGAACATGGGAAATCCTCCTTGTCAAACGGATCGGGACGGACGGGAAAAAGGGCTCGCAGGCGGGAACGGAGTTCAGAAATCTGTCCACGGTTCCCAACCAAAGTATACCACCAGGACGCGGAAAAAGCAAGGGATTCCGGCCGTTCCGGGACCGGATTCCCCCCTCAGAAGGGCATGCCCGGTCACACCTTTTTCGAAATCTCTTGCAAACCAGCAGGTTTTATGGTATCCTACATTTTGGTAATAAAACAATTGGTGGAGATCCCTCAACCGCGAAAGGACGGATACGCTGTGGCAAGCTCAAAGGAATATCTGGATTTCATCCTGGATCAGCTCTCGGAAGCGGACGGGATCTCGTCCCGCCCCATGATGGGCGAATACCTCCTTTACTGCAGGGGAAAGCTGTTCGGCGGCATCTACGACGACCGCTTCCTCGTCAAGGCTACGCCCGCAGCGGCCGAAAAGATGCCGGACGCGGAGCGGGAGATCCCCTACGAAGGCGCCAAGGAGATGCTCCTCGTGGACAACGTGGACGACCGGGATTTCCTGAAAGATCTCGTCCTTGCCATGGCGGAGGAGCTGCCCGAGCCCAAAGCCCGCAGATGCGCGAAGAAAGGGAGGGAGAACCCTTGAACGCCGAAATCGACATCTCGAAGGTCGAACTTCGAACGGAGCGCCTTCTGATCCGTCCGTTCCGGGAATCGGATCTTTTCGATTTTAACGCTTACGCGAAGGTGGACGGCGTCGGCCAGATGGCCGGCTGGAAGCCCCACGAAAGCATTGAAGAATCGGCGGGGATTTTGAAACGATTCATCGAAGGGAAGCATGAATTCGCGCTCGAGTACGAAGGCCGGGTCGTCGGTGCAGTGGGCGTCGAGTGCTACAACGAAGAGCAGTTCCCGGAGTTCGAAAAAGAACGCGCCCGGGAGATCGGGTTCGTCCTTGCAAAAGAACTGTGGGGGCAGGGCCTCATGCCGGAAGCGGTCCGCGCAGTCATCCGGTATCTCTTCGAAGAAGTCTCCCTGGACCGGATCCTCTGCGGGCATTTTCCGTACAACACCCGGTCGGCCCGCGTGCAGGAAAAATGCGGATTCCGGCCCTACCGGACCTACTTCTACCATACGTCGCGGGGAACCGTCGAGGAATGCATCCTCTCCTCCCTGACAAGGGAAGAGTGGGAGGCGGATCAGGCACCCAAGGAACCGATCGAGGTGACGGTCCGGCCTGCGGAGCCCGCCGACGCGGACGCGATCCTTGCCATGCTTTCCCAGATTCTCGAACTGCACGCCAAATTCCGCCCGGATCTGTTCCGGACCGGCGCGACGAAATACTCAAAGGAAGAGATTCTGGACATCATCGGGGATCCGGGACGCCGCAGCTATGTGGCGGCGGACGGGAACGGGGTTGTGCTCGGATACGCGCTGTGCCAGCTGCGGGAGCAGCCGGGCAGCCGCGTCGCGCTCCCCTATACCTCGCTCTATGTGGACGATTTGTGCGTGGACGAAACCTGCCGCGGACGGTCCGTCGGGCGGAAGCTCTTCGAAGCCGCGAAGGCGGAGGCGAAAGCCCTCGGCTGCTACGAGCTCAACCTGGTCGTCTGGGAAGGCAACGACAGAGCCCGCGCCTTCTACGATAAAATGGGCATGAAGCCCAAGGAAACCATGATGGAGCTGATCCTCTAAAATCCCCCGCAGGGCGCGGCCACCGGACCCGCCGTGCCTGAACCTTTTCGAAAAGGTCCGATCAACGATTCACCCAAAAGGAGGACTAGATATGGTCTGTCCCAACTGCGGGAAACCGCTCCCGGACGGCGCCCGCTTCTGCGGAGAATGCGGCGCGCAGATCCGGCAGGAAGCGGCGCCCGAACCGAAAGCCGCGGAGGCAAAAACGCCGGCGGAAGACTTGGGACCTCAGCCGGTTCCCGAGATGAAGGAAACCGAACTCCCCGCGCAGCAGACCCCCGGAGAAACGGCTGTCGCCTCGGTCGGAGGCGGGAAGATCCCCGGTCCGTTTTCCGTGATCGGAAGCCGGATCAAGGGATGGTTTTCCTCGATTGGTTCCTCGCTCAAAAACCCGAAAAAGCTCATTCCCGTCTTCGTTCTGGCGGGGGTCTGGATTGTCCTGATCATCCTTTATTGCTTTGGCGTCAACGTGCTGCCGGTGAAGATCGCGTCCTTCCTCACGTTCGCGGAAGGCGGATTGCACGGCGGCTGGGCCGGCGCGGTCGGCGGAATTCTCGGGAAAACCGTCTTTGCAGGAGCGCTCATGTCCTTCTTCAGTCTGTTCACCCGGAAGGAAAAGGGCGCGAAGCGATCCATCGGGGAAACCATCAAGGGAGCCTTCGGGTTTACCAATGAAACCCTGTGGGCGTGGCTGACCGGCATCGGTGCCGCCATGCTCCTCTACCTGTTCTTCTCGGGCGGCGAGACGAAGATGTCGTTCATGGTGGGCATCGCGGGCGCGTTCCTTGCGGCCCGGTCCGCGCTCAACAACGGTTTTCTCCGTCAGCTGCTCAGCTCTTTCTCCTCGAAGGGCAAGACCCAGGCGGGCCCGAACGCCGGAGGGCTGGTCCGCGGCCTGTCCGTCGGGTTCATCCTGGCGTCCCTGACCGGCCTTTCCGGAATCCCCCTGATTCTGATCATCGCGGGTGGGGTTCTGTTCGTCGGCGGCATTGTCCTCATGATTCTCCAAGCCACGGGCGTCGTCAAGATCGGAAAGGAGGCGGGGGAGAAATGAAACGTCAAATCTTTGCGTGGATTCTTCTGACCCTTCTGCTGGTCCCGGTCCTCACCCTGACGGTCTTCGGGGACGCGCACGTCAGCGAAGCGGACATCACGCAGAACCGAAACGGCATGAAGCCGAGCGGATACGAATATCCCTTCCACTATTTCGACTACGAAAAGGGAATTACGGGAAAAGAGCTGGCCGGTCTCCAGGCCGTGTACCTCGAACACCTGGCCGTCTTCTCGGACTACGCCGAGGAAGGCCTTGCAAAACTCGAAAACAACTCCATTTCCTATCCGGAATACGTAAAGAACCTCAAAGTGGGCGGCATTCCGGACAACGCGCCGTACCGGGATCCCAATTATCTCGGCCAGCAGCTGCTGGACGGCGTCACGATTGCCCGTGGGCAGGAGAACGAACTCAAGCCGTTTGAAGGCGGGTTCTTCTTTACCAACTGCTTTGACTACGTCGGCTGGACGGAGGACGTGGAACTGTACAAGGTCTGGTACGACGTCAAGTACAATTACTGGGCATACGTCTCCTTCTCCGTTTCCAACGTCGTGTTCAACGAGGAAGGCATTTTCATGGACATCGACGGGGAGCAGAGCTACCGCTACGAGGTGACCTCCTCCTTAAGCGACAGCTATCCCGCGGGGCAGGACGTGCCCGATTCGGAAGTTTCCAAATTCCAGGAATTCAAGGCAAAGACGGACCGGACCGAAACCGTGGACAACACGCGCCGCACGATCTCCGTCAAAGGGGCGAAGGCGCAGTTCGTCCTCTACGATCTGGAAGACAGCGACGATAAGAACCTGCTTATGGTGGTCGAAGGCGGCGGCGTGCGCCTCATGTTCAACGTCCTCGGCGTCATCGCCCGGGAAGGCGGCGCGCCGGCCGGAACGACCCAGGACGCGGAAGAGACGCCGGGCGAAGACGAAGGCGTGAACGTCCCCGCCGCGATCGTGGTCGGGGTCCTCGGCGCCGGCGGCGCCGTCGCGGCAGCGGCTGCCGTGGCCGGTTCGGCAAAGTCCGGTTCGGACAAGGAAAAGCAGAAATCGTACAAAATGTATGTGCAG
>JAGACN010000176.1 GCA_017614095.1 Clostridia bacterium
GGACGCTAGCGGAGCTCCCGCCGCTGCTGTCCGTCCTGTTCGAAAAGGGATCCAGGCTGGCTCTCAGCGACGTCGGAGGCGCCGCCGCGCTGTGCAGCGGAGCCGCGGAATCCGCCCATCTGAACATCTTTGTCAATACGGGGCTGATGAAAGACCGCATCCGGGCGGAAGAACTGGAAGGGGAAGCGGACCGCCTGCTGATGGAAACCGTGAACGCCTGTGACCATTTGTATACGTCCGTCCGGGACCGGCTGTCCGGAACGAAGTGAGGAGATTGGTATGGAATGGAGAGGAAAACCCGTCGCCGATCGGCTGACGGAAGAACTGACAAACCGGATCACGGCGCTGCGCGAACGGGGATGCGTCCCGAAGCTGATGCTGTTGCGCGTCGGAGAACGCCCGGAGGATCTCGCGTACGAGCGGGGGATCCGGAAACGTTTCGCGTCCGCGGGCGCGGAGATCGACGCGACCGTCTTCCCGGAGACTGTTTCCCAGGAGGAACTGACGGAAGCCGTCCGGTCGTGCAACGACGATCCGTCCGTACACGGTGTCCTGCTGTTCCGGCCGCTGCCCGGCCACCTGAACGAGGACGGCCTGTTAAACGTGCTGAAGCCGGATAAGGACGTGGACGGCATGACGGCGGGAAACGCGCTACGCGTCTATCTCGGAGACAAGTCCGGGTTCGCGCCCTGCACCGCTCAGGCGGTACTGGAGATGCTGGACGCGAACGGGTGCGACGTGTGCGGAAAGCACGTCGTCGTGGTCGGCCGCAGCCGGGTGGTCGGGAAACCGCTCGCCATGCTGCTCCTGGCCCGCCACGCGACCGTGACCGTCTGTCATTCCCGCACGAAGGATCTGCAGGAGATCTGCCGGCAGGCGGACATCCTTGTCGCCTGCGTCGGGAAGGCCCGCATGATCGGAAGCGCATACGTGAAGCCCGGCATGATCGTGCTGGACGTCGGCATCAACGAGGACGGGGACGGCATCTGCGGCGACGTGGATACCGAATCGGTCGCCGGCATCGTGTCGGCCGTCACGCCCGTGCCCGGCGGCGTCGGTTCCGTGACGACGTCCGTCCTGCTGAAGCACGTGGTGGAACAGGCGGAGCGGACGGCCCGTCCGTAACCGAAGAAAAAACAAAAAACCGGTGGGATCCGCCTTTTTGGATGAAGGTGTCCATCGGTCTTTTTCATTCGTAAGCCGGTCAGCGTCTGGTATACGGGAACGCGGGGCGGGGAGAGGCTTCGCGGTAGCAGCGGACGATCTGCTTCATATCCGTTTCCCGTTCGGTCGTGAAGAGCAGCGTCAGCAGCCCGACGCCGGCTTTGCGCAGGTCTTTCCGTCTGTCCAGCCGGTAGGTCGGAAGGGAATTGTATACGATGTTCCGGTGTCCTTCGGCGCGAAAGACGGGGAAGACGGCGCCGGTCCGGTCCACCAGTTCGGCGTGGCAGCGTGCCGGTTTCCCGCTCCCGGATCCCATGCAGGAACCCAGAATGTTCCGGATCAGGCAGGTTTCGGTATGCATCAGCGGGATGCGTCCGTATCCGAGCGCTTCCATCGCGGCTTCGGACGGGGCGAATCTGGACGGGTCCGCTTCCGGCGACAGGAAGAGAGAGGAAAACGGGAACGATTCCAGCAGTTTCCGCGTTTCCCGGTTGTAGACGTTCAGCGGATAGTCTCCGTGCAGGATCCAGCCGTCCAGCAAAGAAAGGGCGGACAGGTTGGGTACGGTCGCGCGCCGGACGCCGCGGGCATACGCCTCTTCCAGCGCGCGCCGGAGCGCGTCCGACTCGCTGTCGAAGGTGACCCGGGGAAGGAGCGCGCTGACGCGGTCCTCCAGTCCGGACAGGTCCGTCTTGCGCAAGGCAAACAGGGGAATATCGATCCGGGCCGCGTCGGAAAAGAGGGACAGATCTTTCGGGATCATGCCCTCCAGCCGCGCCACGTAGCCCAGCTGTTCTTTCGGGGAGAGGACCGCTTCCGGATCCCGTTCCGGCAGCTGCAAAGGCAGCGGGGAAGAGACGGAGGCCGTCCGGCCGGGCCGGACGCAGGACCGCTGATTCTCAGCCGTTGTTTCTTTGCTTTTGTCTTTGTATTTGTCTTCTTCCCGCCGGACGCCGAACATGTGCGGCCCCGTCTTTTTCGTATAGTATCCGTCCGTAAAGCCGGACCGGGAGAAGGCGTCTTCCAGTTCTTTCAGTTCCTTTTCTGTCGGAGCGCGGTGCTCGTCCAGCAGCGTCCGGTAGACGGACGTCACGCGGTAGACGTAGTCGGGGGATTTCATCCGCCCTTCGATCTTGAACGCGGTCACGCCCATCGCGGACAGCTCTTCCAGATGCGACGCGAGGCAGTTGTCCTTTAAGGAAAGCGGGTAGCGGACGGCACCCCGGTAGGGCAGCCTGCAGGGCTGCGCGCATTCGCCGCGGTTTCCGCTCCGTTTGCCGATAACGGAAGACATCAAGCATCCGCCGCTTTCGCAGACGCACAGGGCGCCGTGCACGAACACTTCCGTTTCCAGATCGCTGTTTCGGACGTAGGATTCGATGTCCTCCTTGGACATCTCGCGCGCCAGGACGACGCGCGTAAAGCCGAGTTTTCTTAAGATCTCCGCGCCGGCCGATGCGTGCTGGCGCAGCTGCGTGCTCGCGTGCAGGACGGCGTCCGGATAGGATTCCTTCAGCAGACGGGCCAAACCGAGGTCCTGCACGATATATGCGTCCGGGCGGACGGACGTTTCCAGGAACCGGACGTAGTCCAGTACGCCCGGCAGCTCGGCGTCGGTGACCAGCGTGTTCAGGGCGATGTGCAGCCGGACGCCGGCTTCCCGGCAGAGGGAACCGGCCTCCTCCAACTGGCTGTCGGTGAAATTCTTCGCGTATGCGCGTGCGCTGAAGCGCGTGCCGCCGAGGTAGATCTCGTCCGCGCCGGCTGCGACGGCGGCTTTCAGGGAATCCATCCCTCCGGCCGGCGCGAGCAGCAGCGCCATCAGCGGGCCCTCAAAAAGCCGGCTTCGCTCTTCAGACCGCCGTCGGCCGTCTGATAGATGCCTTCGGGCGCGAACCGGAACCATTGCGTATGCGGCGTGTCGATGTGTTTGCAGGTAACGGTCAGTTCACCGTTTTCAACCCGGAAGGAGCTTCGCACGTGCAGGTTCTCGATCCATCCGAAATGGGGATCCAGCGCGATCAGTCCGGGTTTGCAGTTGCGGAGCATCGGATGACTCTCGGCCCAGTGCCCGTTCCCGGCACGGATGGTCTGCTCGCCGTAGGCGGTCTCGAACCGGACGAGGATGTCCCGGCCGTCGGCGATGACCGAAGCGGACCGGATATCCGCCACGTTGTCCTCCAGTTCGACCGTCCGTTCTTCCGGAAGTGCGGAGGGCTCGACGGCATAGAAGGAACGGACGTCCTCTTCCAGTTCCTTTTTCTCGGAGTCATCCGGGGCGCAGACGTTCCAGACCAGTTCGAAGATGTCGTCCAGCACCTCCTGGAGGCGGTCCGTGCATTCCTGCAGGATGAAGATGGCATCCTGCTCTGGCAGGACGATCATATATTGTCCGTAGGCGCCGTCCCCGCGGAATCCCGCGCGGTCGTTCCGCCAGAACTGGTAGCCGTATCCGACCGTCCAGTCGTGCGTGCCGTTGGCGCTGTTGTCCGCGATCGGGGAGGTGGCGCGTTTGAGATAGGATTCGGATACGATGCGTCTGCCTTCGTAGACGCCGTTGCCCAGCAGCATCATCCCGAACCGGAAGAGCTCGTCCTGCGAAATGAACAGGCCGGTCCCGCCGCAGTGGGTCCCGTCCGCGCAGCAGAGGGGCTTCCGGTCGGCGATGCCGAGCGGTTCGAACAGGTTCTGATTCATGAAAGCGCGCAGCGTCATGCCGGACCGGCGTGCGACCGCAGCGCCGCACACGGACGTGCCGCCCGTGGAATAGACGAAAGTCGTGCCCGGTTTGTAGACGACGGGCATCGCGAGGAAGGTGCGCACGGCGTTCTCCGAGCAGCGCATCTGGTCGAGATGGCAGACCGCGTGTCCGGACTGCATGGACAGCACGTCGCCCAGCGTCATCGCGGCCAGGTTTTCGCTGACGTGTTCCGGAGCGAGATCCGGAAAGATGTCCAGCATCCGTTCGTCCGTGGAAAGCAGTCCGCGGTCTTCGGCGATGCCGACGCAGACGGACGTGAAGGATTTGGACAGCGAATACAGGTGCATGCCCTCGTCCGCACGGAAGGGAGGAAAGACCGCCGAGACCGTTTCGCCCTGACGGTACAGCTGAAATCCGCGCGGGCGGGATCCGTTTTCGCGCATCTTCCGGATAAACCGGCGGACCGCGCATGTGTTGACGCCTGACGACCAAGTGATGCTCATCGTTGATTCTCCGTTTTGTTCTTTCTACCGCCGATTGTAGCACGGCGGACGGGAAAGTGCAAGAGGCGGTTGACTTTTTCGCCCGTTTGCATATATAATAGGGAAAAACGCGAAAGGGGTGCGGTCCGTGCAATCGAAAATCTGGAAATCCATCGGACTTTGTCTGTTCTTTTTCGTCTTTTCCTGCGTTCTGGGACCCTATTCCCTCAGCTGCATCTCCGGCGCGCTGCTGGTCGCGCTGTTTTCCGGCACCGTTCAGGCGCCGGGCTACGCGTTCATCAGCGGATTCCTGTATCTGATCGCCGGCACTTTCCTTCCGGTCCTTCCGGACTGGAATCACGGCATGACGAGCGGGTTCGGCGCGCTCTTCGGACCGTCGGGCGGCATGCTGCTCGTGCTTCCGCTGACCGCCTTCACCGTCGCGCTGTTCCAAAGGATCATCATCCGCAAGCCCGTCCTGAACACATTGACCGGACTGGCCGCGGGTTTTGTGGTCTTTTTCGGATTCGGCCTTTTGTGGTACGTCATCCGGGCCGGCGCGCCGGATATGGGCGCGATGGGCACGGCGTTCGGACTGTACGGCCTGTTTTCGCTGGTCGTCTTCCTGTCCGGTTTCGTGAAGAACCGGTCTTCGAGGAGATCGAATTCATGAGCAGACGAGCGATCCTTTTCCTTCTGGCGTTGATCCTTCTGACGTCTGTTCTCTGCGCCGTTTCCGCCGGTTCATCCGCCGACGCGGAGCCCGTTTCCGGCGGCTGGGGCGCGCGCTTTTTGTCGGAACTGGCCGCGGCGGACCCCAAAACCGCCTCGTTTGCCGACCTGCCGTTCCTGGAGACCTTCCGGCTCTCGTACGGATCCTATCCGTATTTCCGCCTCTACCGCGCTCTGATGGACGGGACCTATGACCCGGACCTGTGGCACGAGACGGCCGGAAAGACGGCTTTGGTCTTAAGGGACGAATATGACGGCGTGCTGGATCCGCTCAGCATCTCTTACCGGACGGATATCCGCGTCCTGCCCGATTCGGACACGTCGGTCATCTGCGTGATCGGGGACGTGGCGTTCGCGGACAACTACGAGATCATGCCCAAGCTGATCGAGCGGGGACAGGGTCTGGCAGGCGTTCTCGCCGAAGACCTGACGGAGAGGCTGCGCAGCGCGGACATTCTCTTGGTCAACAGCGAATTCGCGCTCACGAACCGCGGAACGCCTCTGCCGGACAAGATGTACCACTTCCGGGGCGATCCGGCGAACGTCCGGTACCTGATCGAAATGGGGACGGACATCGTCACACTGGCCAACAACCACGTTTACGATTTCGGCGAGATCGGTTTTTCCGATACGCTGGCAACGTTCCGGAACGCCCGGATCCCGGCGATCGGCGCCGGGGAGGACCTCGCGGAAGCGTCGAAGCCCTTCTATTTCATCCTCAACGGACGAAAATACGGGTTCACGGCCGCCACGCGGGCGGAAAAACTCATCCGCACGCCTGAGGCGATCGATCATTCGTCCGGCGTTCTGCGCATGTACGACATGACCCGCTACCTGCAGGTGATCCGCGAAGCGGAGGCGGAATGCGACGTCAACATCGCCTACGTGCATTGGGGAAAAGAAAAGAGCCACCAGACGGAAGACGGTCTGTTTGAAAACGCCGTTGCCATGATCGAGGCGGGCGCGGACGTCGTCATCGGCGCGCACGCCCACGTGCTGCAGGGCATCGATTATTACGATCACGTGCCGATCTTCTACAATCTGGGCAACTTCCTGTTCGACGAGGCAACGCTGGATACGGCCGTGCTGGAACTGGATTTCGGCAGCGGCCCGACGCCGTCCGTCCGGATGATCCCCTGCATCCAGACCGACTGGAAGACATCCTTCCTGACCGGATCCGACCGCGAGCGCGTCTGGCGTCTGCTGCGCAGCCTGTCTCCGAACGTCTCCATCGACGGCGACGGGCTTGTGACGGAAAAAAATACATGAGCGGGTTGATTCGCCGGCCGGCCGGTTTGCTGATTGCCCTTCTGCTGGCCGGCCTGTCCGTGCTGCACGCGTTCGCCCTGCCGACGGAGCCGGACTTCGAACCGCACCTGTCCTGCAAGGAGGACATCGACCAGCTGGTCGAAAAGACCCGGGAACTCGCCCGCCGGAGGTCCTTTGACGGCTTATGCGCCACCTACGTCCACTGGCAGCTCATCGCGTCGGGCATCGAGAGTTCCTACCACGCGGGAGACGCCCGGCAGGAGTTCGCGAAATACGAAAACAAACGCGTTACGGACGGCGGCTATCTGGTGGAGGCCATCCCGGCGTCCGACTGCGATCTGCGGGGCGCTTTGGAGGAGATCGTTTCCGTTTCGGGCATGGTCCGCAACGTGATGGTCTGCTTCCGGACGGGGACCGGATCGCTTGCCAGGTTCGGGCACGTATTGATGGTCCGGACGATCGTGAACGGCGTCCTCTACTATACCGAGTCGTCCGACTGGACCGTCGGAAAGAAAAAACAAAAGGCCGGGACCATGCTGACCGCGACGGTCGAGTCCTTCTGCAAGCGCTATTCCGGTTTCCGGTTCGCGGGAATCGTGCATTTCTACCGGGCAGAAGAAATGCCGTCTTCCGCGACGGCAATCGCGGAAAACGGCTATACGGCTGCGGATTATTTGCGGACCAAGCGGTACGTCTACGACATCCGGAACCCGGACGGAACGGACGGCCTGCCCGTCGATTCGGACGGGAACGGGCGGATCACGCTGGCGGACTGCACGGCGATCTTCGCGTCCCTGGCCCTGTGAACGGCTATTCTTCGGAGACGGATCCCGTCTCCTTTTTTGCTCCCTCCTGTGCGGCCGCTTCGGTCTTTGCTCCGAGCGGGCAGGTGGCGATCCGGATCACGATGTACAGGATGACCGTGAGGGAGAAGAGGGACTGCAGCGCCGTGTAGGCGCCGACGTCCAGGCCCTGCACGAAGTGCACCAGGACGGGGATATCGTAAACGGAGAGCAGCAGAACGGCGGAACCGCCGGTGAACAGCATCCAGAAGGGCCGTTCGGCGCCCATGATCTGACGCGTTTCCGTAACGAAATACAGGGAGGCCACGATCATGGAGAGCAGGTGATAGGCGCTGGAGTGCGCGAAAGGCATCCCGCCGACGTTGATGAAATCGTTCAGCGTGCGCAGGCAGAAATAGAGCGGGACCGCCATCGAGAAGAGCGCGGCGATATTGACTCTCTTCAAAAAGGTGCTGCTGGCCGCGGAAAGCAGGAAATAGAAGGCGGACAGGACCGCGAAGACCATGCAGAGGATGGAAATGAAAGCGTTCTCGTCCGGCGTGTGCTCCAGGAAGAAGGAGGTCACCAGGACGGTCGCGCACATCAGGCCGGCTGACGCGGAAACGAACGCGACGACCGGGGACCCGGTGCGCAGCCCTTCCCCGACGGATTTCCGGAGGAAGAAGGCGTAAAGGCCGCAGCAGGCCGCGAAGACCGCGGTGATGACGGCGAAGAAGACAGACAGTTTTCCCGTGCTGATCACGTACAGACGGAAGGCGGCCAGTGCGGCGGCGACCGGAACGAGACAGCAGACGTATGCGGTTTTCAGCCGCTTGGCGGGCAGTTTTTCGGATGTGTTCGACATAACAGAAGACCGGTCCGGACTTTTATTCGGAAGCGGGACGCCTGAACGCGTCCGGCATTTTCCGTCCCTTATTATACGCAAAAAAAGCCAAAATGCAAACTTGGACGGCCATTTTTCCGCATTGTTCACAAAACTTTCACAAAACGGGCCGGTCGGAAAGCGGTCCCGGCTGCCGTTTTTCCTCTTCCGGCGGGCAAAAAGGACCGAAAACGGAGAAACAAATATAAATCAAGGGAAAAGATATTGACAGAATCGAAAAACGCTGTATAATGAAGTTCAGTTTTTGCATCTGTGCTACCACGTCCTTTTTCCATTCGAAAGGATACACAGACGAAGTGACCGCCGATCATGGGGGCGCTCCGCTTCGGGGGCAGGTATCCGTCCTGCCCGGAAAATAAAATAAATGTGCTTGATCGGCAGTTCTTCACAGGAACCGTTTCCGCCCGGGATCCGGACGGATTGAGCAACCGTATGCTGCAGTCGCCCCCCCGGGGCGATTTGTAAAAACTCTTTGCGGGGCGCTATGGTTAGTCGGTCAGGGGTCTGCGCAGGGTTTTGTGCAAAACAAAACAATACGCGGTCTAAGCCGCAAAGGGTGGATGCAAAATGGAAAACAACAACATCATCGAACTGAAAGACATCACCGTTTCTTTCGACGGAGAAAAAGTCCTCGATCACCTGAGCCTGTCCATTCGGGACGGCGCGTTCGTGACGTTTCTCGGCCGTTCCGGCTGCGGAAAAACAACGACGCTCAGGGTCATCGCGGGCTTTCTCAATCCCGACGAAGGGGATGTCTTTTTTGGCGACCAGCGCATGAACGACGTTCCGCCGTACAAGCGCCCGGTCAACACCATCTTCCAGCGCTACGCGCTTTTCCCGCACCTGAACGTGTTCGAAAACGTGGCGTTCGGTCTCCGCGTCAAAGGCGTGAAGAAGGACGAGATCCAGGAAAAGGTGCAGGAAATGCTGAAACTGGTCAACCTGACCGGATTCGAGAAGCGCAAGATCGGCAATCTGTCCGGCGGTCAGCAGCAACGCGTCGCCATCGCGCGCGCGCTCATCAATCACCCGAAGGTCCTGCTTCTGGACGAACCGCTGTCCGCGCTGGACGCGAAACTGCGGAAGGACATGCAGGTGGAATTGCGGCGGATCCTGCGCGAGACCGGCATCACCTTCATTTTCGTCACGCTCGATCAGGAAGAGGCCCTTTCCATGTCCGACGTCGTCGTGGTCATGGAAAACGGAAAGATCCAGCAGATCGGATCGCCGGTGGACATTTACAACGAGCCGACGAACGCGTTCGTCGCGGATTTCATCGGGGAGTCCAACATCATCGACGGTATTATGAACCGTGACGACACGGTGACGTTCGCCGGCCATACCTTCGTCTGTGTGGACGAAGGGTTCGAACACGACGAACCGGTCGACGTCGTTATCCGTCCGGAAGACGTGGACGTCGTCGAACCGGGCAAAGGCATGATCACCGGTCTGATCACGCAGGCGACCTTCAAGGGCGACTACTACGAACTCATCGTCGAAGTCAAAGGATTCAAATGGATGGTGCAGACGACGGACGCCTATGAGGAAGGC
Organism: Clostridia bacterium; assembly: GCA_017614095.1. The sequence goes on from JAGACN010000176.1 coordinate 9,586, forward strand.
CAGAAAATCGGGATCGTTTTGGTCCCGGATTCCATCCACGTCATGCACAAATCCGAGTTTTCCGGTCTGTACGGCGACTACAGTTCCTTCTCGGACGAGGAAGACGAGCTCCCTTCGGAGGAAGAACAATGAGGCGGGGAGAAGTCGCGGAGTCCAGAGTCGGTCGCACGAGTCTCGGCACGGCCATCCTGAACGCGCCCTATCTGCTCTGGGCCGCTCTGTTCATCATCATCCCGCTGATCATCGTCGTCATCTACGCATTCATGGACAAGGACGGCAATTTCACGTTCTCGAACATCCTGAAGCTGTCCGATTATACGGGTGTGATGCTCCGCTCGCTGCTGTATTCGCTTGCGGCGACCGTCATATGCTTTCTGATTGCGTATCCATTCGCGTATGTGATGTGCAAATACCGCCCGACCTCCCAGAAGATCGCGAACATGTTCGTGCTGCTTCCGATGTGGATCAACCTGCTGATCCGGACCTACTGCCTGACCACATTGATGGACGGCAATGGTCTGCTGAATCAGCTGTTCGTCTTCATCGGCATCGGAAAGATCCCGATGATGAACAACACGGGTGCGGTCATTTTCGGTATGGTCTACAACTACCTGCCGTATATGATCCTTCCTATCTACAACGTTATGTCCCGTCTGGACAAGTCCCTGACGGAAGCGGCGGAGGACCTCGGCTGCAATGCGTTTCAACGCGTGCGCAGGGTCATTTTCCCGCTGACCGTTCCGGGCATCGTTTCCGGCATCATCATGGTCTTCGTGCCGTCTGTCAGCACCTTTTATATTTCCGCGAAGATGGGCGGGACCGGCGACTTTATGATCGGCGACCTGATCGAAAGCCAGATCCACAGTCAGAACAGCAATCTGCCGACGGCCGCCGCACTGTCCCTTATTCTGATGGTCGTGATCCTGGTCAGCATGCTGGTCCTGAACCGGTTCACGGATGACGAGGAAGGAGGAAGCATGCTGGTATGAAAACGGTAGGACGCATTTTCAACGGGCTTGTCTTCGCAATCCTCTATGCGCCGCTGGCGGTCATGATCTTTTTCTCCTTCAACGCCTCGTCCAGCACGACGCAGTTTTCCGGATTCTCGCTCCGCTGGTATGAAAACCTGCTGGAGGACTACGCAATCCGCTCCGCCCTCCAGAATACGCTTTTGATCTCCATTACGGCCGCTCTGGCCGCGACCGTGCTCGGCGTCATCGCTGCGTACGGCATCTACCGGATGAAATCCAAATCGCTGAAAAACGCCGTTCAGACGGTGACGAACATTCCGCTGACCAATCCGGATATCATCACCGGTGTGTCGCTGATGCTGCTGTTCACGTTCGTCGGCGGCTGGCTGAGCATGCAGTCCTCCATTCTCGGTTTCTGGACGCTGCTCATTGCCCACATTACGTTCAACCTCCCGTACGTCATTCTGAACGTGTTGCCGAAACTGTACCAGTCCGATCTCAGTCAGTACGCGGCGGCGCTCGATCTGGGATGCACCCCCTCTAAAGCGTTCTGGAAGGTCGTGTTCCCCGGCATCGTCCCCGGCATCCTGTCCGGCTTCATTATGGCGTTTACGCTGTCGCTGGACGATTTTATCATCAGTTACTACACGAACGGACATTTCAACATCCTGGCCACCCAGCTGTATACAGCGGTCAAGAAGCCGCGCCGGCCGACCTACGACGCGCGGTATACCCTCCTCTTTCGGGCCATTCTTCTGCTGATGCTCTTTGTCAATCTCACTCAGATCCGGTCTGAGAAGCA
>JAGACN010000177.1 GCA_017614095.1 Clostridia bacterium
AAATAGGAGTTTCCGCCGGAGTTTCCGCCAATAACGTTCTCCAGGCCTTTTCTTTTGCCCTGCTGAAGGATGATCATAACAATCAGTCCGATTGCCAGAACAAGAATCAGACTCCCGACGATATACTGAAGCACTTCCATGTTAAATCCCTTTCATTATACGTATTTTCGATCGTTGCTTTCGAAATTGCCACATCATATTATCACAAAAGATTGCCATTTGCAACAATTATTTTTTTGCGATGCGGAAAAATCTCTATTTTGTCCTGTTCATGCGCTTCCGGCGGCGCTTCAGGATCAGCCGGATGATGAAAACGGCCAGCGCGAGAACCGCCCATACGATGATCAGGATGAGAACGACGCGCATGATTTTCTTCATCTGCTCGCTCCCGAACAGGAAGTCCCGGATGGCATGCAGCCCGGACAGGAGCGAGTTGGAGGTGACGCTGTCACGGGCGATCAGGTCCGTCTCGGCCAGGACCTCCCCTTTGAGCAGAAAGCGGACATGGCCGACGACCTCGCCCGCATTGACGGGCGCTTCGATGGTTTTCAATGTTTTTCCGTTGAATTCCGAATCGAAAACGCGGTTCGGATCGAACGTTATTTCCGTTTCCATCGTTTCCCGCTCGGCGTTCATCAGCAGCCGTTCCAGTTTCAGCGCCGGGACCACGATCAGATGATCCTCGTCGGATTTCGTTCCAACCCGGAACTCGGCCATGATCTGGTTCTCGTCGCACAGCGTCACGTAGCGGTAATTGTCCAGCGCCCACGGGATCAGACTGTGAATGTCCTTGTACGCATTTCCTTCATCGAACCAATGCGTTCCGTCCGCGTCGATGTGTTCTCCCGGCGCTCCCATGACGGCGAATGCATAGGTCAGACCGTCTTTCTCGTAATAGGTCACGACGGAATAATTCCCCTCGTTCGTCGCCTGGCCGGCGATCAGCCCGATGGATCCCACGTAGAGATAACCGGCGACCTGCTTGTCGCAGATCAGGTAGTTCTTGTTCCGTATCCGCTGGTAGGTGAAGCTGTCCGACAGCGTGACGAGGTCGTTGTAGCGGTAAAAAGCGGTGACCAGTTTCATTACGTCGCGGGGCGTCGTAAAAGAGGTCGTTCCGTTGAAGCCGGTCGTGCTGTAGAAATGCGTGCTGGTCATCCCGAGTTCCTGCGCGCGTTCGTTCATGCGGCTTAAGAAGTTCGCCTCGCCCCCCAGAAAACTCTCCGAACAATACCGGACCAGGATGGCGCATGCGTCGTTGGCGTTGGCGACCAGCGTCGTCGCAAACAGATATTCCAATGTATAGTTTTCGCCCGCGGCGATCCCGAGATACGGCGTAGAACGGTCGCCCGGCGTATAGCAGTTGCGGAGCCAGGCCGACTGGATGCTGACGATCTCGGACATCAGTTTTTTGTTTTCCTTCAGGATGTCGTAGGCGACCATTGCGGTCATCAGTTTGGTGATCGGCCCCGGCGCCAGGATCTTTCCGCCGTCCTTCTCGTACAGGATCTGTTCGGTATCCACGCAATAGGCGATCGCCGTGTTGACCGTAACGTCCGACGAAACGGGTTCGGGAGCCGGCTCGCTTTCAGCTCCGGCTCCGGCGGGGACGCACAAGAGCAGCACAACGCCGATCAGAATGCCCGCTATCCACTTGTTTTTCGTTTTGCTCATGCCAATTACTCCGTGCCTTCAGCGGCAGCGATGATGTCTTTTGCGATCTGTTCCTTCAGTTCCACAAGTCCGGGAAAGGCGTTTTCCGGACGCAGGAACCGAAGCAGGCTGATTTTGACGTTTTTTCCGTACAGATCGCCGGAAAACCCGTGCAGATAAGTCTCCGCCAGCGGAACGGTCCCGCCGACGGTCGGTTTGACGCCGACGTTGCAGACGCCGGAATACCGGTTTCCGTCTCCCGGCTCTGCCGTTACCGCATAAACGCCGTACCGGTAGATCTGCCTTTCCTCCGGGAGGCGCTGATTGATCGTCGGATAGCCGATCGACCGTCCGATCCGGTCCCCGGACTCGATCGGGAGGATCCACGACGCCGGATGGCCCATCCGTCTGGCCGCTTCTTCGGGCCGCCCGCTTTCCAGCAGGCTGCGGATGGAGGAAGAGGATATTTTTTCGCCGTCGAGCACTCTGGAAGGAAGAACGACGCATTCGCTGCCGTTTTCTTCCATCAGCGCTTTCAGGACGGCCGCGTCGCCCGACCGGCCCCGTCCGAACCGGAAATCGTCTCCGACGATCACGGCTCCTGCCGTCAGCGCGTCTGTCAGGATGCGTTTCACGAACAGGCCGCAATCCATGTCTTTTACGGCGGAAAACGGTTCCGTCACCAGTTCCCGGATGCCGAAGGCCGACAGCCATTCCTGTTTCTCTTCCGGTCCGAAAATGGCTTTCCCGCATCCCGGCTTTTCAGCCAGGAGCGCCGAAAAGGTCAGCACCGTCGGGACCCAGCCGCGGTCTAAAGCGAGAGCGGCCGTTGTCTTCAGGATATCCTGATGGCCCAGATGCACGCCGTCGAACAGGCCGACGGCGACCGCGCGCGGTTTCCGGCCTGCGTTTGCCGCCCCGTCGAACAGGGTCAGCCGGCTGTCCGGCAGATATCCGGTCTCGTCTCTGGTCATAGATGATACCGATCCTCCAGGTCCGCCATTTTCTGTTTCAGATCATGCAGTTCTTTCTTGCGTTTCAGCATATGTTTGGTGGGGAGCGCGCCGAGCGCGACCAGCAGGATGGCGGCGGCGATGCCGCCCAGTATGAAGGCCACCCGCAGGCCGGGCGTCAGCGAGACCCAGTTCGCGACGATGACGATGATCGCGGCGATGATCGCGCCTCCGCAAAGCAGGTAATGCGTATCCATCCATACCTTGGAAAGGCGGAACTTCTTGTCCGTTTTCAGCGCCTCTTCTCTCAAACGCAGATATTCTTCTTTGGCCTGCTCGCGTTCGGATGCCATTTCCGTATCTCCTCACTGGTCCGCCGCGTATGCGCGGCGGCCGTTTTATTCCGTTTCCGACTCCGTTTCCGGCTCCGTGCCCGGGTCCGGAAGACGGGTCTCGTCTTCC
>JAGACN010000178.1 GCA_017614095.1 Clostridia bacterium
CGAAAAGGGGTGCCGGAATTGTCGGCGCGGGAACCGGATGCAGTCCGATCCGCGCACATTTGTCCGGGCAGTTCGACGCGGAGACCATGCCGGCGAGATCGGCCGCGGCGGCGGTGCCGCTGACGGCCGGACTGACCGTGAAATATGCGTCGCCGCGCGCTTGGGCGGCAAGCAGGTTCTTGACCGTCCGGTGGCCGGCCGACAGGCACATCCCGATCTGGTTCGTATCGTGGATGCCTCCCCAGGCGGCCGTCATGGCGTCCGGCTTTCCGTTTTCATCGAAGGTCCCGACGACCAGCACGGGCATGGGAAAAAGCCAGCTCTGCGGGCCGAAGGAGGTCTGTTTCGCGTTGGACATATTCTGTTTCCTTTCGTCAGTCGGCGTTGTACATCACGTCGAGGATCTTGTACAGTTCGGACTCCTTCGCGTTCTTGCGCCAGGATTCCGCGTATCGGGTGCACCAGTCGTCCGTGAAGCCCGCGGGGGTCTTTCTCCGTCCGCCGCTGATGCGCGCGGAGGACATGCAGATGAGATACTGGCCTTCGGCCGCCAGGATGAGGTCGTCGATGATCTCGTTCTTGACGGGGAGACGGCGGAACTGTTCCGCGACGCGAAGCGCCTTGCGGGCGGCGTCGTACAGTTTCGGTACGTCGGTGGTCGGGGTCATCCAGGTCTTGCAGCGGAAATGCTGGTTCGCGAACTGGCCCCAGTTCATGACGCCATAGGTGTCGCCCAGCGTGCGGAGCAGCGTCACCGCGCGGCCGGACGGATCGCCGTAGACCATCGCCGACACGCGGCGGTCGAACGCTTCGCACATGACTTTTTCATGCTTGTTCCAGGAATAGGCGGCCGCGAGGACGATGCCGTAGAGGGTGGTATTGATCGACGCGGTATGGCCGTAGTCGCCCCAGGCGGTGTTCAAAGAGCCGAGCGCGCCGTTGTCGTGGCCGGACTTGATCATGGCGACGATGTTGCGCTCCGCCACGCCGATGTGTTCGGACCAGTTGTTCCAGCAGGAGGTGCCGGGGCAGAGGATCTGCCGGTAGCCCGCCTTGCGGAAGCGGACGGCGTTCTGGGTGTTCGGTTCGGGCGCGTAGCTCCAGTTGAGCATGATGACGTCCTTAGGCAGGTTTTCCAGCACGTCCGGATGGTTCAGGACGATGTCGCCCCACATCATGACGGTCTTGCCCAAGCTCTTGACGTGTTCGATGATCTTGCCGGTGAATTCCAGATAGAGTTTTCCCGAATCCTTGCCCGTGTTCCGTCCCTTGCCTAGGTCGAAGGTCTCGTCGCAGCAGATGTTGAAATACGCACTGCGGAAGAGCGGCACGTACTGGTCGATCATGCTCTTGATGATGCCGATGCTGCCCGGGTTGGACGAGTCGATGGTATGATGCGCCATCGCGTTGTGCCACGGGTTGGCGAACGGTTCGTAGGTGTCCAGTTCGCAGTACTCGTGCCAGCGCGGATCCTCCAGCAGCCGGTAGAGATGACCGAAGGTGGACAGCGAGGGAACGAAGTCGATGAAATGGTCGTAGCAGTAGTCGTCCAGCTCGACGATATCCTCCGCGGTCACGCAGTTGACCGCCTTCGCGATGCCGGCGTACTCGTCGAACGGATAGGTGTGCTCGATGTAGAACTGCAGCGAGTTCTCCTTGTAGTAGGAGAGCATGTCGATCAGTTTCTTGGTAGCCTCGACGGTCGGGACGCGGCCGCGCGAGATGTCCTGATAGAATCCGCGGTGGGCCATATCCGGCTGATCCTCGATCGTCACGCAGGGCAGGACGCCGCCGGATTCCTTTACCAGCTGGCGGAGCGTCTGGATGCCGTAGAAGGCGCCGGCGTCGGACTTGCCGTGCACGGTGACGGAGCCGCGGCAGACGGTGAGCGTATAGGCTTCGCCCTCGCCGCCGTCCGAAACGATGTTGATGCATCCGTCCAGCGCCGGGGTCCCCAGGATCCGGAGGACGGCCGGTTTGGAGCGGATCTCGGTCTCGAGGTCTGCCGCCAGGACGGCCGCCGCTTTGAAGAGGCGGTTGTCGCAGGAAGCGCCCAGGACGATCCGTGTATAGGCATTCAGCGCGCAGGTGCCGGGTTCGCGCGTGACGCGCCGTGGAGTCGGAATGAGGTGGTTCAGCATGGAATGGTCTCCTTTACAGCACTAAATGAGGTGAAAAATCTTTTTTTCCGTTTACAATCATACCACATCTTGCGGGCAAAGTCAACCGGAAAAGCGCCGAAAGAGTTCCCTTTCCGCCCTCAGGCCGTTTTTCTTACAATTTGATTTTTTTGTCTTGAATTTGCGGTTTGTTTATGGTAGTATATATGTTGATTTGAAATATCCCCTTGGAGGTCACCTTCATGAAAAACAGAAACAGACTCGTCGCCGCGCTGCTTTGCACCGTCTTCGCCCTGTCCGCGCTCCTGCTTGCGGGCTGCGGCCTCAAGGAAGACGAGAAGGGCGCCAACATTCAGGTCTATCTCGCGGATTTCCCGCAGACCCTGGACCCCGCCCTTGTGCAGGCGAACCCGGACGCCAACCAGATCCTGTCCCTCATCTTCGAGCCGCTGACCAAGATGGGCGACAACGGAAAAGTTTCCGGCGCGCTGGCGAAGAAGTGGTACGGCAAGTACGACAAGGTCAAAGAGGAATACGCGCTCTTCTTCGAAATGAACGCGTCCTTCTGGTCCAACAGCTACACCGTGACGGCGGATGACGTCATCTACGCCTGGAAGCGGATCCTGGACCCGGATACGGAAAGCCCGTACGCCTCGCTGCTCTACTGCATCAAGAACGCGAAAGCCGTCAAGGCCGGCATCATGACCTCGGACGACCTGGGCATCACCGCCGAAGACGATCTGCTGCTCAAGGTGGTCTTTGAAGACGCCAAGAGCTTCACGGAGGAAGAGGCCGCCGAACTCGGCATCAAGGCCTACGTCTCCGACGAGAAATCCTTCGAGATCGCCTGCGACCAGTTCGTCGAGACCGTCTCGAACATCCACCTGTCCCCCGTCCGCGAAGACGTCGTCAAGCGGTACAAGGACTATACCGTTGAAAGCGACAAGGATCACGTCTACCAGTGGGGCGACTATTCCGCAGCCTCCATCGTCAGCAACGGCTATTTCAAGGTCCAGGCGTACGAGCGCGGCAAGAAGCTCGTGCTGGAGCGCAACACCTACTACCGCTACGACGAGGACAACGCGCTGGACAAATATGTCAAGGCCTACCGTCTCACCTGCTACTTCTATGAAGGCCAGTACCAGTATTCCACCAACGAGGGCGGCATGACCCAGGAGGAATACCAGGCGAAGCGCTACCAGAACGGAGAGATCTACTGGCTGGGCAAATTCTCGAACGCGACCGCCGAACAGTACTCCGCCGACGCGAAGTCCAACCGGACCCTGAACGGATTCGGATTCCTGTTCAACACCCAGACCATACCGGACGTCAACGTCCGCAAGGCGCTCGCGGCGGCCGTCGACCGCAACGAGGCGGCCAAGCTGCTGCCGAACGCGACCGCCGCGACCGGCTTTGTCCCCTCCGGCGTCTTCGATACCGGACGCGGGACCGACTTCCGCTCGGTCGGCGGAAACCTGTACGCGAACGATTCGAAGGAATCCGCGAAAGCGGTGCTCGGATCATCCAAAACAGGCGCATTGAAACTAGTCTATCTCATCCCCTACGACATCACCGAGTACGACGACTACCGCACGCTCCGCAGCGACTTGAAGTACGAATACGCGTATGAGAAGATCGCGGAGTACGCCGTCTCCTGCTGGAACGAGATCGGCATCAAGGTCGAGGCAAAGGGCCTGGTCTACAAGGACTACTTGGCCGCTCTGCAGGCAAGCGATTTCGACATCATCGGCTACAACTTCATCTACGACTCCACCGACGCGCTGGCCTACCTCGCGCCGTTCGCCCGCATGTACAGCGGACGCACCGTGTCCATCAGCCTGGATTCGAACTCCTACACGCCGGGCTACACCCTGCTGGAGGACGACGAGTACGACGCGCTGGTCGACAAGGCCGCGTATACCGCCGACCGTTCCGCACGCGCTTCCGCTTTGCACGAAGTCGAAGCGAAATTCCAGGAACTCTGCCCCGCAACCATGCTGTTCACCTACGACTACCGCTACGTGACCAGTTCCAAGCTGTCCGGCATCGGATCCGTCGACTATTACGGCACGTTCGATCTGATGAGCGTCAAGCTGTCCAACTGGCGTGAAGTGAACGCCTCCGAGGAAGCGGTCAGCACCTCCCTTGAAGAAGCGCACGAGTCCAACTAAGGGCCCCGTTCGCGGAAAACAGCAAACAGGACGCATCCGCCGGGAAGGACCCCTCCTCCCGGCTTTGCTCTGCCCGCGGGGCGGCCGCCCCGCGAAGGCCCAAATGAAAGGAAGCCAAGCATTATGAAGAAATCCATTCTCATCCGTCTGATCGTCTGCGCGGCCCTGCTGAGCATCCTTCTCCCGGTCGGATTCGCCACCGGCATCTTCCGGTGGGAGGAATTCGTCGGACTGAACTGGAACATCAACACGCTGTGGGA
>JAGACN010000179.1 GCA_017614095.1 Clostridia bacterium
ATGGAAACGGTGCTGTACGGCTTTTCGGCGGGCGTCTGGGCGGACTCCGCCGGACTCTCGGACGGCTGCGCGGATTCCGTGCTTCCGGCTTCGGACGCATCCGGTTCTCCGGCACTCTTTTCGGACGGGGCGGCTATAGGCTCCGTTCCGTCGCCCCACGGGCTCGGCATGACCATATCTCCGCAGGCAAAGAGCGGAAGAACAAGCGAGGCAGCGAGGATCAGAACGAGCGTCTTGACGGCGACTTTCATATCAATCTTTCCTTTCTCAATCGTGTGCATTCTTACGATTGCGCCTGCCGGCTTTTTTCGGCGGCTTCGAAGAGCCCGAGAAGGTAGGCCGCGCCCAGCGCGCGGTCGTACAGCCCGTATCCGGGTTTGCCCTGCTCGCCCCAGATCATCCGGCCGTGGTCCGGACGGACGTAGCCGTCGAACCCTTCCTGCACCAGCGCGTTGCCGATGCCGAACATGTCCAAAGAGCCGCATTCGGTCGGATGCCCGACTTCCTCGAAGGTCTTCGGGCCGGTCCGCAGGATGTTCCGGAGGTGGACGAAATGGATTCGCCCGGCAAAGGAATGAACGAAGGAGACAAGGTCGTTGTCCGGATCTGCGCCGAGCGAACCGGTGCAGAGGGTCAGGCCGTTTTCTTTTTCGGGCACCAGCGCCAGAAGCCGTTCCAGATTATTCCGGTTTGTGACGATCCGCGGCAGTCCGAACAGACTCCAGGGCGGGTCGTCCGGATGGATGGCCATGCGGATTCCGGCTTCCTTCGCCACGGGGATCACGGCCGACAGGAAGGTCTCCAGATTCTTCCACAGCCCTTCCGTTCCGAGTTCCCGGTAGGCTACGATCAGATCCTTCATCTGTTCTTTGGTATAGCTGGCATCCCAGCCGGGCAGCGAGAGGTCGCCTGCCAGCGGGTCCATTTCCTGTATCTCTTTTTCCGCGTACGCGAGCGCGTTCGCGCCGTCCGGCTGCGGATGCTTCAGATCGCTGCGCAGCCAGTCGAAGACGGGCATGAAGTTATAGCAGACGCATTTGACGCCTTCCTTGCCGAGCCGGCGGAGGTTTTCGCAGTAAACGGAGATCCTCTCTTCGGCTTTTTCGTTGCCCAGTTTGATGTCTTCGTGCACCGGCACGCTTTCGACGACTTCGAAGGCCAGCCCGTGTGCGTGCGCGTCTTCGCGCAGGGAAGTGATGCTTTCGACCGGCCAGAGCTCGCCGGGCGGAACGTCGTAAACGGCAGAGACGATCCCCGTCATGCCCGGGATCTGCCGGATGGCGTCCAGAGAAACGGGATCGTTCTTTCCGTACCAGCGGAAAGTCATTTTAGCCTGCATGTCGTGTCACCTCATTTGCGGAACGTTTGCTCCAGGTCCAGCGCGGCGGCCAGGATCTCCGCGTGGTCGGACGCCAGCGGGGATTCGCCGATTGTCTCGTAGCGGACGTCTTCCGGAAAGCTTCCGGAAGGAAGGATCCGCCGGATGCGGACGGTTTCGCGTTCGCTTCCTTTCCGTAAAAGGATGGTCATGCCGTCCTGTTCGTTCCGGACGTCGAGATCCCACCAGCTTGCTTCCGCGGCGTCGTCGCCGGCCTGGGCCGTTTCCTTTTCACCGGCAAACCGGGCAAGGAACGGAACCGTGACGATGCGTGCGCGCGGATCGCGGCCGGGTCTGCTTTTCACCGGCAGTTGCCGGAGCAGGATGTCTTTCACGCCGGTCTCTTCCGTCAGTTCGCGGCGGGCGGCCGATTCGGCGTCGTCGAACGGCTCCACGAATCCGCCCGGGAGTGCCAGCCGTCCCAGCCAGGGATGGTTGCCGCGCCGGATGAGCAGCACGCGCGGGCCGTCCAGCAGGACGACGTCCACGGTGACGAATACGGGCGGAAATCGGCTCGCGTCGTAGCGGGCCAGGAATTCGGCCTCGGTCAGGCCGTCTTTGTTTCTCGGTTCGTTTGTCATAGCGGCTTCTTTTTGATCCTCCCGTTTGGTCTGGGATACTGTGCGCCCGTCGGGCGCGTTTTTTTGATGATCAGCAGGGTATGGGAATGGGATACGGCTGGGATCGGACAGGAAAGGACCGGCAAAGCTTCGCCTCCGAGCGTCCGGACGGCGTTTTCCGCTTCCTGCAGTTCCTCTTCGCCGCTGCTGCCTTTCATGGCGATGAAGACGCCTCCGACCTTGACGAAGGGCATGCACCATTCGGCCAGTACGTTCATCCGCGCGACGCCGCGGGAGACCACGATATCAAAGGATTCCCGGTACGCGGGGTCTTTGCCCAGTTCCTCCGCGCGTCCGCACAGAACGGACAGATTGTCCAGACATGCTTCTTTTGCGGCAGCGCTTACGAAGTCCAGTTTCTTTTTCGTCGCGTCGTTCGCGGCGAGGGCGCATTCCGTGCAGACCGCCAGCGGGAAGGCAGGTACGCCGCCGCCCGTTCCGACGTCCAGCACCTTTTTGCCGGGCAGGAAATATCCGGTCTGCAGCAGCGTCAGCGAATCGTAAAGATGCAGCAGAACGATCTCTTCGGGATCGGTCAGCGCGGTCAGATTGAACAGCTTGTTGGTCTCCGTCAGCCTGCGGGCGTACAGGTCCAGCTGCGCGGTCTGCTTTTCAGTCAGCTCCGGCAGGAACTTCTGCAGAAGGGGAATGAAGTCAGGCGTCTGTTCCACGGTTCTCGTCTCCTTTCCCGTATTGTGTCAGCGCGACCAGCAGAACGGAGATGTCGGCAGGGGACACGCCCGGGATGCGGGACGCGATGCCGACGGTGGCCGGTCTGCGCTCGGACAGTTTCTGCCGCGCTTCCAGCCGCATGCCTTTGATGCCGTCGTACACGAGGTCCGGCGGGATCTGCTTGGATTCCAGCCGGGATGCCCGTTCCACTTCTTCCATCTGCCGGCGGATGTATCCTTCGTATTTCAGTTCGTTCTCGACCCGTCTGCGGACGGACGGGGACAGTTCGGCCGGATCTTCTTCCAGCCCGTAGAGATCCTGCAGGAAGATATTCGGACGGCGGAGCAGTTCCGCCATGGGGATGCTGCCGGACGCGGGCGGATAGCCGGCGGATTCCAGCAGCGCGTTCAGCTGTTCGGACGGCCGCAGGGAAGTCGTGCGCAGCCGTTCCGTTTCGGCTTCCACCGCAGTTTCTTCCCGCAAATATGCCTCGTAGGCCTCGTCCGTCACCAGTCCGGCTTCCCGGCCGTATGCGGTCAGGCGCTTTTTCGCGTTGTCCTGACGCAGCAGCAGCCGGTATTCGCTCCGGGACGTCATGACCCGGTAGGGTTCGTCCGTGCCCTTGACGGTGATGTCGTCGATCAGCGTTCCGATGTAGCTGCTGCTCCGCGGAAGGATCAGCGGCTCTTTTCCCTGCACGAACCGGGCGGCGTTGATGCCCGCGATCAGGCCCTGCGCGGCCGCCTCCTCGTAGCCGGAGGTCCCGTTGAACTGTCCCGCGCCGAACAGGCCGGGGATCGAGCGGAACCCGAGCGACGGGAGCAGCTGCGTGGGGTCGCAGCAGTCGTATTCGATGGCGTAGGCCGTCCGCATGAAGACGGCGCGCTCCAGCCCGGGGATGGTGTGCACGACTGCTTTCTGCACCTCCTCCGGC
>JAGACN010000180.1 GCA_017614095.1 Clostridia bacterium
AAACTCCATGCGCCGTCTGACGGACGACGAGTTCGCACTCATCCGATCCCACCCCGGCGCCTTTGAGGACATCGACGAGAACTGGGCATTGGGGGACGAACGGCTGCGGTGCATCCACGACTGCTCGCTGACCCACCACCGCTGGCACGACGGGACGAGAGGCTATCCGAACGTACCACAGACGAAGAACAGGCCATTCGCGGATATCCTCGCCATCGCGGACAGCATCGACGCCGCCACGGATTTCCTCGGCAGGCCGTACAACAGCGGCAAGACCATCGACGATCTGATTTCGGAGTTTCAGGCGGAGGCGGGGACGCACTACGGTCCGGAGGCCGTTGCGGCTCTGTCGGTCCCGGAGGTGCGGGACAAATTGCATTACTGGATCACCGACGGGCGGAAAGAGATCTACTGCAAGACGTATACCTCGGATTTGTCTTTCGATTCTCGAGAACGCATGTGAAAGGAGCGGGACGGCGGCTATGGTAAAACTGAACAGAAACATCCTTCGTGACAAAATATACGCCTGCTGGATCGGCAAGAACATCGGCGGGACAATGGGCACGCCGTTCGAAGGAAATACCGAGATCCAGTCTATAGAAGGGTTTACGACACCGGAAGGAACGGTATTGCCGAACGACGATCTCGACCTTCAGCTTATCTGGCTGAAGGCGCTGGAGGAGAGGGGCGCATACGCCATCACGGCACAATTGCTTGGCGAATACTGGCTCAATTACATCTCGCCATCCTGGAACGAATACGGGATCGGGAAAGGGAATCTCCGGCTCGGGCTGCTGCCTCCGCTGTCCGGCGAATACGAAAACCGCTGGAAGCATTCGAACGGTGCGTGGATCCGGTCCGAGATCTGGGCGTGCGTCACCCCCGGCTGTCCGGACGCCGCCATCCGCTATGCCGTCGAAGACGCGATGGTGGATCACGGGATGAGCGAAGGAACGTTCGCGGAAATGTTCACGGCCGCGGTCGAATCCGCCGCGTTCGTCGTTTCGGACCTGTTCGACCTGATCAGGATCGGCCTGTCCAAGATCCCGACCGGCTGCCGCGTGGCGAAAAGCATCCGGACGGCGCTCGACTGCTATGAGCGCAAACTGGACTGGAAAGAGGCCCGCGAAAAGATCGTCGAGGAGAACAGAGACCTCGGCTGGTTCCAGGCGCCCGGCAACATCGCGTTCACCGTGATCGGGCTGCTGTACGGGGAAGGGGACTTCAAGAAGTCGATGACCATCGCCATCAACTGCGGAGACGATACCGACTGTACGGGTGCCACCTGCGGCGCGCTGCTCGGCATCATCGGCGGGACCGCCGCCATTCCGGCGGACTGGCGGAAATACATCGGCGACGCCATCGTCACGGTCGCGATCAACCGCGGCGACTGCGGCCGTCTTCCCGGCACCTGCGCGGAGCTGACCGACCGCGTCTGCGCACTGACCCCGCAGGTCCTCTATGCCAACCGCTGCTTTGACGTCCTGGTGTCGGACGGCGAGCAGGATCTGTCGGATCTGGACGTCGGCAGACTGTGCTCTTCCGCCGCTGCGGAGAAGATCTGCTCCCGGCCGGCTTTGTCCTATGAAACGGATTTCATCCACGCGTCCGCGACGGTCGTCTTTGACGGAGAACCGGCGATCGCGCCGTTTGGCGAATTGTCGTTCCGGATCCTTTTCCGGAACCGTATGCCGGATCCCCGCAGTCTGGTTTTGAAATGGCACCTTCCGGACGGCTGGACGGTATCCGGACCCGGAAGCTGCCCGCTGCGCAACGACCCGGCCCCGACGGTCTGCACCTTTACGGTCAAAGCCGGGGAAAAGACGGAGCCCGTGACCCGTCTGATCCTCGAAGCGGTCTCGCCCGGCCGTCCGACGGCCGGACTGATCCCCGTTACGATCCTCGGTTCCTGAACGGTATCCCACCGGCTGTTTTCACGCCTCTGCGGCGGAGAGAACGGCCGGCGTTTTTTCGCGAAGATGTCGACTTTTGCGTAAAACAGACTTGAAATCTCACTCAAAATGATGTAAAATAATTCGAATATAAAAGATATGTACACTATATGTGGAGGTTCGTATGAATAACGGATCGGGCAGAAAAAGAAACGTGACGGGCAGCGGCACCGGGATGAACCGTCGCGGCAGCGGACTCGGAACGAGACCGGTCGGACGTCCCGGCGGTTACGGCGGAAACGGCGGGTCCGGCGGTTCCGGAGGCTCCGGCGGAGGCGGCAACAGGGGCATCTTCAGCTCCGGCAGCGGCGGAGGCGGCAAACTGATCATCATCATCGTCATCGCGGCCGTTCTCATCGGCGGCGTCTTCGGGCTCGGCAACTGCCTCGGCTGTTCGGAAAGCGGCTTCAACCCGATCGATCTGGTCTCGGGCATCATCGACGTTCCCGGCACGTCCACGTCGTCCTATTCCGGCTTTACGAGCAGCACCGTCTCGTCCGGCTGGGTCACCACGGCGAACACGGGCAAGCTGGATACCTCGTCCAATGCCGCCCGGAGCAAGTATACCGTCCTGAAAGGGAACGGACAGGATACCGTGACCGTCATGGTCTATCTGTGCGGCACCGATCTGGAGACCAAGTCCGGGATGGCCACGCAGGACCTGAAGGAAATGCTGAACGCGAACCTGAACGACCACGTCAACGTGCTGGTCTACACCGGCGGCACGAAGACCTGGAAGAACAGCACCATCAGCAATACGGTCAACCAGATCTACAAGATCACCAACGACCACAAACTGGAAAAACTGGTCGCCAACGACGGCTCGGATTCGATGACCAAGCCGGCGACGCTCTCCCGCTTCATCCAGTACTGCGCATCCAATTATCCGGCCAACCGCTATGAACTGGTCCTGTGGGATCACGGCGGAGGAACCATTTCCGGATACGGCTACGACGAAAAGAATTCGTCGGCCGGTTCCATGTCGCTGGCAGGCATCGGCACGGCATTGAAGAACGGTGGCGTCAAATTCGACTTCGTGGGCTACGACGCCTGTCTGATGGCCTCTCTGGAGAACGGCCTGATGCTGGATGACTACGCGGACTACCTGATCGCGTCCGAAGAGACGGAACCCGGCGTGGGCTGGTACCACACGAACTGGCTGACGGCGCTGGCGGAGAATCCGTCCATCCCGACCGTCGAACTGGGCAAGATCATCGTCGACGACTATACCGACTACTGCGCGCAGAAATGCGCCGGCCAGAAGACCACGCTGTCCGTGATCGACGTGGGCGAACTGAGCGCGACCGTTCCGGACGCACTGAAGGAATTCGCCACCAAGACGACGGAACTGATCCAGAACGACCAGTACCAGACGGTCTCCGACGCGCGCTCCTCCGCACGCGAGTTCAACTCCAACAAGATCGACCAGGTGGACCTGGTGCATTTCGCGTACAACCTGAATACGGCCTCCTCCCGCACGCTGGCGCAGAAACTGCTGGGCGCGGTCAAGTACAACCGGACCTCCTCGAACATGTCCAACGCCTACGGCATCTCCGCGTACTTCCCGTACCGGAACGCCTCCAAGGTCAATTCCGGCGTCAACGCCTGCGAATCGGTCGGCGTCGAGGACGAATACATCCGCTGCATCCAGAGCTTCGCGAGCCTGGAAACGGGCGGACAGGCGGTCGCTTCCAGCTACACCTCGAACCCGCTCTCCTCGCTGCTGGGCACCTTCACGGGCGGGGGAACCGCATCCTCCCTTGACGTCTCCGGCATCCTGGGCGGACTGCTGGGCGGCTCCGACGGCGGAAGCATCCTGTCGTCCATCCTCGGGTCCGAGCGCACGAAGGACTTCATTACCGAACATCAGTTCGATTCTTCGAACCTCGTCTGGCTGACGTCGAACGGCAGGAAAGGCATCAAGCTGACCGACGAGCAGTGGGGCCTGGTCCAGAATCTGCAGCTGAACTTCTTCTACGACGACGGGGAAGGCTACGTCGACCTCGGCTGCGACCTCATCTACGACATCTCCTCCGACGGCACGCTGTCCGGGGATATCGAATACGCCTGGGTGGCCATCGGCACGCAGGTCGTACCCTTCTATTATACCGATACTCTGATCTCCGGCTCCCATATGCAGATCACCGGACGCGTTCCCTGCCTGCTGAACGGGGAGCGGGCCGAGCTGATGATCCTCTTCGACGACAACAAGGGATCCGTCGTCGGCGCGCGCCGGATCTATACGAACAAGGAGACGGAGACCGCCGCCAAAGCGGATATCGAGCTGCAGATCGGCGACACGATCGATTTCGTCTGCGATTTCTACAATTACGACGGCGTGTATCAGGACAGCTATATGTGGGGCGACCGTCTGACCTACAACGGAAACCTGACCGTTTCCGACCGTACGGTCGACGGGTCTAAGATCCGCGCCATGTACATCTTTACGGACATTTACGGGAACGAGTTCTTCTCGCCCGTCATCCCGAAATAAGGCTATGGGTCTCCCTCTCGGGAGGCCCGCCTTCCATTTTTGACCAACGAAAGAAAAGAAAGGCCTCCGTTCATGAATGCTGCCGAACGAAACAGAAGAAAGAAGATCCGGGCGCAGAAAAACAGGGAAAACAGGCGTCTGGAAGCCGAGAAGATGACCGGATTTCTGAACGAGGGCGATGCGTTTATCGTCTATGGATTCCGTTTCTCCCGTTTTTTCTGTTTGTATCCCAAGCCGCGGAGCCCTCTGAATGCGAAACTGTCTTTGGAGATCCTTGAGCAGGCGGCGGCAAAGCCGAACGTCCGGAGAGCGGTTTCCAGGGAGCGGAAAAAGCGTGCAGCCGAGGAAGAAAAAGCCCGGATACGGGAGGAACAAAAGAGGAAGGAACAGGAGGACAAACGCCTGGTCCGCGATCTGCTGTCCACGTTCGGGCCGGAAAAATACCAGACGATCGCGGCGGGGCTGGACCGGACCTTCCACCTGCACGTCGGCCCGACGAACAGCGGAAAGACGCACGATGCGCTGCAGGCTTTGAAACAGGCGGATTCCGGACTCTATCTCGGGCCTTTGCGTCTGCTCGCACTGGAAATGTTCGACCGTCTGAACGCGGACGGCGTTCCATGCAATCTGCTGACCGGCGAGGAAGAGGAGCAGGTGCCCGGCGCGTCCATCACGGCCTCAACCATCGAACTGTGCGACTATTCCCGCCGCTTCGACGTGGTCGTCATCGATGAAGCGCAGATGATCGAGGACAAGTCCCGCGGCTCGCACTGGACGCGGGCGCTGATGACCGTGGATGCACGGGAGATCCACGTCTGTATGGCGCCGCAGGCGCTTCCGCTCATTCAGCGGCTGCTGGACGGCATTCCGGCCCCGTATGAGATTCATATGCACGAACGGCTGGTCCCGCTCGTCTTTTCCGGATCCTGGCGGGAACTGAAGGATATTGAGAAAGGCGATGCCGTCATTGCGTTTTCGCGCAGACAGGTCTTGAATATTGCGGCGCATCTGGAGAGCATGAAGATCCCGGCCAGCGTCATCTACGGCAGCCTGCCGCCCGCGGCGCGCAGGGAAGAGGTGCGGCGGTTTGCCGCCGGCGAGACCAAAGTCGCCGTTGCGACGGATGCCATCGGCATGGGCATTTCACTGCCGATCCGGCGCATCCTGTTCTTTGCCGTGGAGAAATACGACGGGGAGCGCACGCGAGACCTGAACGCGTCCGAGATCCAGCAGATCGCCGGGCGTGCGGGGAGGTTCGGCATGTACGATCTCGGCGAGGTCCTGACGCTGAAAGATGCGCACCGCGTCCGCCTCTGTCTGGAAGCACAGCTGAAACCGCTTCATCAGCCGGTCATCCCGTTCCCCCGGTCCGTTCTGGACGGCAGGTTTCCCCTCCGGATGTGTCTGGAGGAGTGGAACAAACTGCCCCCGCTCAAGCTTTTCCGAAGGGAAGACCTGTCCGAAGCGCTGGTCCTGTACGATGCGCTCGCGGATACACGGGACTCCGTTTTGGAAGATGACATGCAGCTGCTTTTTGATCTGATCACCTGTCCCGTGGACGTCAAGAATACCAGTCTTGTCTACTATTGGCGGAAATGCGCGATGGCCGCTCTGATCGGCATTGAGATGCCGAAGCCCATGTTCGGAACGGAAACGCTGGAGGAATGCGAGCGGCAGTACCACGCCTACGATATCTACAACCAGATGTCCCGGCGGATCCGGAAACCGGTTTCCGTGCTGGACGAAAAGGATGCCATCTGCAAACGCATCAACGAACTGCTCAAAACGGACAAGAAACTGTATCTCACCCGCTGCCGCAACTGTGGCAAAAAACTGCCCTGGAATTCCCCCTATCTGATTTGCGACAAGTGCTATATCCGCAATGAGTATTTCGGCTATAACTTCGGCGACTGGTGAGCCGGCAACCGGGAGGACGAATGGAATCCATCATTCAGGGAAGGGGAATGTCTGCAGATCCGACCGTCGGCGAAGACCGTTCGGGACCGGCTTTCGAACCGGATCTGTCGCCGAAAGGGGCAAGCCCGGATCCGAAGGGTATTCCGTCGACGTCTACAGGGACTACGTCGTCCTGAAGGGGCGCGAGTTCGAAGAGAAGAAATGGACGCCCTACGCCTTTACAGAATTCACCGCGGGAAAGCCCACTTCGTAAGAGGTGGGATGAAAGCGGTTTCTCATAATTGCTTTTATAATCGTTATTCATGCTTGACGGAATGGTATTTTTGCCATATAATTGATACACGGAAATGAGTTATCGCAGAAAACGCACAAGCGTTTCATTGATCAACTACCATTTGGTTTTTTGCCCGCGCTACAGAAGAAAAATATTTCTGATAGAAGGTTTAGAGAGCCGTTTCAAGGAACTCGTACACCAAATTTGCGA
>JAGACN010000181.1 GCA_017614095.1 Clostridia bacterium
CCTGGACGGGACGCGCGGAAAAGCGGGACATGGGCGGGTTCGCCGCCTTCTTAAACGTCTACGCGACCTATACGCCCTCCATCATCGCGGACGTCACGCTGGCGCTCCGGGATATGAAGGTGGAGCTCATGGCCATGACCACCAAGGTGACCGGGGACACCATGATCATCAACTGCGGCGTACGCTGCCGCGATTCCGAGCACGCCGCTCTCATCATGTCGGCGCTGCGGAAAGTGAAGGACGTTTTCGACGTCACGAGAGGAAATTTCTGATGGTTGTCGTGGTACAGCGCGTCAAAGCCGCGACCTGCAACGTGGACGGCCGGACGGTCTCGGAGATCGGACCCGGCCTGCTCGCGTTCGTCGGGGTGGCCGAATCGGACACGGAAGCGGACGTGCGCAAGGCCGCCTGCAAGCTGGCGGGACTGCGCATCTTCGAACGGGAGGACGGCAGGATGGGCCTGTCCGCCGAGGACATCGGCGGGGCCTTCCTCATCGTCTCCAACTTCACGCTGCTCGGGCGCGTCCGGCGGGGATTCCGACCGGACTGCCTGCTCGCCGCGCGGCCGGAGAAGGCGGAACCCTTCTACGACCTCTTCTGCGCGACGGTGGCGGAACAGACGCAGGCGCCCGTGAAAAAGGGCGTTTTCCGGGCGGACATGCAGATCCGCGCGGATCTGGACGGCCCCTTCAACATCGTTTTCCGGACGGAAGATCTGGAGGGTCCGCGATGAGAGTCTCCATCGACAACCGGACCGGCTGTCTGAACGATTACTATTTCCAGACGCTCTGTCTGCTGTATTTCCCCGGCGAAAAGTTTTCATGCGGAGACGACAGCCCGAACGAGGCGTCTTTTGTACTGGAAAAACGGGCAGACGGCTTCTTCTGCCGCGTTTCCCTGTCGGACGGGGCCCGGACCGCCGTTTCCTCCTTCTCCACCGCCGGCTACCGCCCGACGGTGCCGATGACGGACAACGACTATGCTGCTCTGGCGCTCGGAAAGGCCTATCTGGCTGCCGGCGAGGAACTGTTCGGCTTTTCGCTCCCGTGGGGCTATCTGCTGGGACTGCGGCCGGTCAAGCGGGCCAAGTACTATCTGGATAAAGGCTTTTCGGACGGCGACGTCCGGCGTCTGTTCGAAAAAGATTACGGCGTGCACGCGGACAAGGCCGCCCTGGCCGTCGAGACCGCGCGCGTCGAGCAGGATCTGCTGCGGGACACGGAGCCGGACGACTGCGGGCTGTACATTTCCATCCCGTTCTGCCCCACCCGGTGCGCCTACTGCTCCTTCATCTCCGTCGCGACGGACAAGCTGCGCAATCTGCTGCCGGACTATCTGGAGCAGCTGAAAAGGGACATCGAGCGGACCTGCCGCGTCATCCGGGAGACCGGCATGCGGCTGACCTGCGTATACATCGGCGGCGGAACGCCGACCTCGCTGGACGAAAACCAGACGGAAGACCTGTTCCGCTGCATCGACCGCGTGCTCCCGCGGGAGCATATCCGGGAATTCACCTGCGAAGCGGGGCGTCCGGACACCATCACGCCCGGTAAGGTGCGTCTCATGCGTCAGGCCGGCGTGGACCGGATCAGCGTGAATCCCCAGACGACCGACGACGCCGTTCTGCGGCGGATCGGACGCGCCCATACGGTCGCGGATTTTTTCAAGGCCGCGGAGATGACGGAAAACGCCGGATTCCGCGTGCGCAACGCCGACCTGATCGCCGGGCTGCCCGGCGACACGGAGGACGGGTTCCGCAAGAGCCTCGAAGAGGTGACCGGACTGGGATTCGAAAACATCACCGTCCATACGCTCAGCGTCAAGAAATCCTCCTTCCTCCGCTTCTCGGAGGACGGTAAATACGATCCCTACGGCGGACTCGCCCGGTCCTGCGTCTCCTACGCCTGCGAGCGGCTGAAGGACAGCGGGCGCCGCCCGTATTATCTCTACCGGCAGAAGAACATCATCGGCAACGCCGAAAACGTCGGCTACGCTTTCCCGGGGACGGAAAACCTGTACAACGTTTTGATGATGGAGGAATACGCGACCGTCTTCGCGTGCGGCGCCGCGGCCATCACAAAACTGGTCACGCCGGACCGGACGGACATCTGCCGGATCGCACACCCCAAATATCCCTTCGAATACCTGACGGCCGACCGGTCTGTCGACGAAAGCGACGTACTGTCTTTCCGTTCCGGAAAGGGAAGGCCGCCGAAAAGCGGCCGCGGGACGGACAGCGAGGAGTAGAACATGCCCGGCAACGAAACGAACGCAAAAAAGAATACCAGCTTCGTCGTGGAAGCGGGCATCATCTCGGTCTCCAGCTTCCTGGTGAAGGTCATCGGGGTGCTGTTCAAGATCCCGCTCGCGAATCTGCTCGGCGAGCATATGGGCATCTTCACGGCGGCCTATTCGCTCTATGCCATGATCTACATGGTCTCCACGTGCGGCCTGCCCGTCGCCATCAGCCGGATGGTCTCCGCGTCAGCGGAGAAGGGGAGGGAGAAGGAAGCGACGCGCATCCTCCGGGTCGCGCTGGTCGCCTTCGTCGTCATCGGCGCGCTCGCGACCGGCGTCATGATGCTGCTTGCCCGCCCGTTCCTGCAGGCGACGTCGCACGCGAACAGCGAGATCGCCGCCTACGTGATCGCGCCCTCTTTGCTGTTCGTCTGCGTGGTCTCCGCCTTCCGGGGCTACTATCAGGGACTGCGGAACATGTATCCGACCGCCGTCGGCCAGCTGATCGAGGCGGTCCTGAAGTTCGGGCTGGGTCTCGGCGCGACCATCTGGGCGTCCCGCAGAGGCTTCTCGCCCGCCGTGCAGGCGGCCTGCGCCATCAGCGGCATCACGGCCGGCATCCTGCTGGAAATGATCATGCTGTTCGTCTACCGGCTGGTCACGCGGAAGAAGCGGCCGGAAGGGACCGACCCGCAATGCACGCCGGTCCCGGTCCTGACGCTGCGCGTGCTGATCATCGCTCTGCCCGCGACCGTGACCTCCAGCGCGCTGTATCTGTCCAATTTCCTGGACACCATCCTGATCAAGACCGGTCTGCTGGCCGGAGGA
>JAGACN010000182.1 GCA_017614095.1 Clostridia bacterium
CTGATACTAATCTTCAATAAAACAATTTAAAATCCATCTTCTACCTGTTATCGATTGAATGGTCTCTTTTTTCAATTTGCAAATGGTTTCTGCCAGCCGGTCCACTACCTTTTCCAATGTGGAAAAGATCTCGTTCTTGAAGCCTATCTTTCGGAGTTCTTTCCAGATTTGCTCAATTGGATTCATTTCAGGCGTGTATGGGGGGATAAATAGTAACTCTATGTTTTCTGGTACTTTAAGGGTGTCCGACTTGTGCCAGGATGCGCCGTCGCAGCAAAGAAGAATCAAATCATCAAGATACTCTTGTGACAACTCTTCCAGGAATATGTTCGTGTGAATGGTGTCACAGTACGGTAATATCAAGAAGAACGAATCTCCGGTTAAT
The DNA here is from genome assembly GCA_017614095.1 of Clostridia bacterium. Next base: position 386 of record JAGACN010000182.1, read on the forward strand.
GGCTCGACTGCGCCATATGCGTATCTGTATTCGCGTATATGATGACAAGGTACGGATGGCCGTATTCCTTGTTGACACCAGCAGTACTTGGGTTTATTGATACGGCCAAACCCCGCTTCATCTTGAAACATCAGACGAACCTTTTTGTGAGTGCCTGTTTGGTTTACATAATGTCTGAGGTTCTGGACACGGTCGTTAATTTTTTTGAGGCTGCGATCGCCTCCTCGTTCGCTTTTTTCGGATGCCGACCTCTGGGCATCACTTTTCGCCATCCATGGCGGTGTAAAACCCGATAGATTTGTCCGGATCCAATAGAATGGCCGACTTTTTCCACATATACGGCCGCTATTTCCGCAACGTCTACCAGTTCTCCCTTTTCAGCTTTTTCTTTAAATGGCTTAAGGAGTTCCTCTTCTTCGGCGTATGTGAGATTTCTTCTGTTTCCCGGATAGTGGTTTTCAACAAGTGCACCTATTCCGCCCTTGCGATATTTCGAAATGAGTTCTGTAATGTAAGCTGGATGAAAGTCAACCTTTTTAGCAACCTCTTGAGAAGACATTCCGGACGCCTTCAAAAGCAGCGCATACAAACGCTTTTCAACCCGCTTATTCTGATTCTTTTTCCGAGCTTCTTCAATTACTCTTCGATCTTCATCTGTGAATTTATACATTCTTCATCACCCTTGTTTAGTATACCACAGATGAATAATTTTGTCAAGCTTTTAATTGCATGCTAGTATGAGAAAGACGCAGCGGCATGACCGGTTTCGGTCATGCCGCTTGCTTTTTGCAATCGGTCGTCAGACTTCGATCCACTCGCCGGGCGTCAGAAGGGCTTTGTTTGCCGCTTCGATCGCCGCCATGATGGCGATGGTCTCCTCATGATCCGCATAGACTTTTCCGGTCCGGAAGAAGTCCAGCATGCAGGTAATGAAATTGGCGAAGTAGTTGGACATCGCGGGGACTTTGACGTTCGTCCCGTCCGCATAGGATGCGGTGAACTCGAAGTCGATGCCGCCGTTCCAGCCGTACAGCGTCATGATCGCGCGGCGTCCGCCCTCGAATTCCATCACGAGGGAATCACAGTCGCCGCTGCCAATGGACATCATCCGGCGGATCTTGCTGCCCATCAGGATCACGATCGGCTCCAGCTGATGGATGGCGTAGGTCTCCACATGTCCCGGACCGCGGGAATTCACGAATACGACGTCTTCCTTCTTGATGTCTTTCAGCTCATCGGCAAAGCGCAGAGCGGACGATGAGAAGAAGGGCGTATTGTACTCCTCGCCAAGGCGCACGATATCTTCGGCGACCTTTTTGGAAAGCGCAAAGGTCTTGTCCACATAGGTGCGCTTGCCGCTCCGCAGCGGAAGCTGGCACAGATCCCAGTGGCGTTCCGGATTGTCCGGGCTCATGACGATCAGCACGTCCGACTTCTCCACGATCTCCTCTAAGGAATAGCAGCGCTGCACGTTGTGCTGCGCGCACCACTGGTCGGTCGTCAGGCCGTTCGGCTTGTCCATTTCCGCGAACGCGTAGGCGACGACGAATTCCCCTTCCGGGTCCGCGTCGCGAATGAACTGCGGATAGTTGTTGGCATGCCACTCATCCAGGAAATAATCGATACACCCGATTTTGGTCATGGTAATGTTCTCCTTTATCAAACGTTTTTAGTCGATTTGGGATTTTAAGAAGTCCACCGCTTTCCGGATATCCGCGTAGGGGTCTTCGCCGCATTCGCGTTCGACCGTCAGGAATCCGTGGTAGCCGATCTCTTCCAGCGCCTTCAGATATTCCGGGAACGGCACGTTCCCTTCGCCGAGCGGCACTTCCAGGAAATAGTCCGACAGACGGAGGTCTTCGATGCCGCCTTCCGCGAAGAAGGTATACACTTTCCGGGGATTGATGATAAAGCCTTTTCCGTCTTTCGCGTGGGTATGAACGATGTAATCCTTCAGGATATGGACGGCAGCGACCGGGTCCGCTCCGGTGCACATCACCAGATTTGCCGGGTCCATGTTCACGCCGAATCCCTTGCTGCCGACGTCGTCCAGGAACGCTTTCAGCCGCTCCGGCACTTCCGGTCCGGTCTCGATGGCGAACGTAACGCCCCGCTCCGCGGCATAGGCGCCGATCTCGCGGCAGGCTTCCAGCATGCACCGGTATGCTTCGCATTCCGTATCCGGCTTCAGCGGATCTTCCGGATCTTCCGGGACCACGCCGATGTGCGTCGTAACGACGGACGTTCCCAGTTTGACCGCGAGATCCGTGATCGCCTTGGACGCCGGGATCTTCCACGCGTTTTCATCTGCGCGCTCGAATCCGTGGCCGCCGAGATCGCCGCACAGCGCGGAAATGCACAGTCCGTTTTTCGCCAGCAGTTCCTTGGTGCGCTCGATCCGCGCGTCGTCAAACGTATCGTATTTGGTTTCGCCGCCGACGACGTACAGCTGAATGCCCTGTGCGCCGACTTCGGCTGCTTTGACGACCCCTTCTTCGAACGGGACGCGGAAGGAATCCGTCATGACTCCGATTTTGAATCTTGCCATTGCAATGCCCTCTATCTCTTTCTCTTTTTTCGGTCCAATCGCCTAGCGGCCGAACCAGGCCACGAACAGTTCGGGGAACGCGTAGAAAATAGTCAGAATGATCGCGCCCGCGCCCAGTACACCGAGTGCGATGGGCAGAAACGCGCGCTTCAGATCCTCGCCGAGCGTAATGGCGACAAGCGAGCCGGTCCAGGCACCCGTCCCGGGCAGCGGGATCGCCACGAACAGGAACAGCCCCCAGAACAGGCCGTGCTGCATTTTCGCCGTTTTCTTTTCCCCGCGTTTCAGGATCCAGCGGAAGGGTTTGCCCAGCCTCGGATAGGTCGCCAGCCAGCGCAATACCTTCCCGCCCCACAGAATCAGGAACGGGACCGGAGCCAGATTGCCCAGAATGGATACGATGACGACCGGCCAGATCGGAAGATCAAACGCGTAATAGCCGATTGGAATGGCGCCGCGCAATTCGATGACGGGGACCATGCTGATCAGAAACGTCAGAACATAATGCCAGAATGTTTCCAAAGCGAATCCTCTTTGTCCTTTCAGATTTGTTCATGTTTCATTATACCGAAATTGTTTCCGGAATACAAGACCAAACGCATACAAAAACCGTTTTCTTCCTGGTTTGTCCGGGCCTTTCCGCCCCCGTCCGGTTTTCACGCTCTTTTTCCCCCGTTTTCTTGCTTTTCTTTTCGAAATGGAATATAATAAAGGAAAAGAGCTGACCCTTTTTGAAGCCAAGGAGCCGACCGCTATGCGCACCATTATTCTGGCATCCGCTTCCCCGCGCCGTAAAGAACTGCTGGAACGCGCCGGGATCCCGTTTACCGTCCACCCTTCCCATGCGGAAGAACGGATGGGGAGCGAACTGTCTCCGGCCGATCTCGTCCGCGAGAATGCCGGCCTGAAAGCGTTTGACGTTTCCGCGTCCCGCCCGGGCGAGATCGTTCTGGGTGCGGACACCGTCGTCTGTATGGACGGCAGGGTCCTCGGGAAACCGCACGACCGGCAGGAGGCGGAATCCATGCTCTCGATGCTTTCCGGACGGACGCATCAGGTCTATACCGGCATCGTCCTGACGGACGGGACTGCCACGTTTTCCGAATCCGTCTGCACCGACGTCACCTTCCGGCCGCTTTCACAACAGCTGATCCGGCAGTATCTGGATACGGGCGAATACAAAGACAAGGCCGGAGCCTACGGCATTCAGGGATACGGCTGCATTCTGGTGGAAAGACTGAACGGAGACTATTTCAACGTCATGGGCCTTCCGATCGCGCGCGTATACCGGCTGCTGGAAGATTTTCCGGGCTTTTCCGGATGAGGGAGGTCTCGAAGATGACCGTTTGCCGCCTTGTCCGATTTCTTTCCCTCTTTCTCGTCTTCGGGCTCTGTTTTCTCCTGCCGCTGACCGGCTGTCAGGATCCCGGAGAGTCCTCGGCGGATACGGATCTTTCGCTGTCCGGACCGGACGGCCCGTCCGGTATCCCGGATTCCAGTCCGGACGCCTACTCGCTGATCGAACCGGAAACGCCTTTGATTGTCGAACTGGGAGACGGGCTCTCGCTTCACTTCCCGTCCGGCTGGTCGGAGCAAATCGCGTCCGGCAGTTTGTCCGAATGGGCCAACCGGGAGCAGACTGTTTTCCTGTCTGCCGAACCGGTGCCGCTGGACTCCCCGGAAGGGCTGACCGGCGAGATCATCCTGGACGGCATCCGCGAGGACGTCGAGTTGTCCTATCCTCCGTCGGACGGATATACGGTCCGGACGGAAACGCTCTCCCTGTCCTTCGGCGAAACGACGTCGCTCACCGTTTCCAAAGCCGGCGGACCCTTCCGCCAGCAGATCGGTCTGATCCGCGGACAGACGGTCTACATCCTGACCGTCACCGCGCCGAGCCGGGCGGAAGCGCTGTCCGTATGGACGTTCGTGACCGTTTCCTGACCGTCTGCCGAATACGAAAAAGGCCTCCCGAACGAAAGGAGACCTTTTCTTTTTGTGTCTGAAAGCCGGCTCAGAGGACCGTTTTGAGGTACTCGGCGGATCTGCGGACCGAATCCATCCGCTGTTCCCCTTTGGCGGGCTCGTCCTGCTCGACGATCAGCCAGACGGTTCCGGCGTCTTCCGCGGCGCGGATCACTTCCGGGATCGGCATCTTTCCGGATCCGACCGGGCGGAAATCAAAGGGCTTCGCGTCCGGATTGGGTTTCCGTTCGATCCCGATCAGCGCATACATGTCTTCGGACTTCTCACCGTCGTAGTCTTTCAGATGGACCAGCGGCGCGCGTCCGGCATATTTCCGCACGTAATCGGCCGGATCCACGCCGGCGACATGCACCCAGCAGGTATCCAGTTCCGTCTGCAGGTTCTCCGCCGGCAGGCTGTCGTACAGCACGTCCAGCGCGTAGCGGCCGTCCGGCATACGGAAGAATTCGAAATCGTGGTTGTGGTAGCACAGGCAAATGCCCTGACGCCTGCATTCCTCGCTGATGGCTTTCAGGTCGGCGATGGTCTTGTCGAAATGACCCGCCTGCGGACGGTCTTCCGGCATCAGATACGGAACGACGATCCAGCGGCAACCGATCTCCTTATACAGCGCGACGGTCTGCACCGAGTCGGAGCGGAGATCGCTCAGCGGCACGTGCGCGGAGAACAGATCGATGCCGGCTTCGTCGGCCGCCTTGCGGATCTCCGCGGCGGACAGACCGTACGTTCCGGCCAGTTCGGCGCCGTCATAGCCCATTTCCTTCAGCGCTTTCAGCGTTCCAGCAAAATCTTTTCCGGCCTCGTCACGGACCGAGTAGACCTGGACGCCGATTTGAAATTTGCTCATGATTGCTCATCCTCCAAAACTTTTTTCTTACCATTTTTTGAACCAATCCAGCAGCGACATCTTTTTCGGCTGGGGTTTCCGGCTCAGACTCGCGACCAGATAGGCCGCGCTGCCGATGATGGCGGCACCGCAAATGACGTAAGGGGCGGCTTTCCGCCAGGTGAACGCCGGCTTTGCGGCTTCTTTCCGCTTTTCCTTTTTCGCGCTTTTCCGTTTGCATGCGGACGCTTCTTCGGCGTTCTGCAATCCGTCGACGGCTTCGCAAAGTCCGTCGCAGGCCTGCCGCAGCGTCTCGTCATCCGCTTTCCAGTTCTGCAGCGCCACCTTGGCCAGACCGATGGCTTCGATCAGTCGGTCGCAGCTTTCTTTGGTATAGGTCTGCTCGTCCAGCAGAAGAGAAGCGGAATCGGTCAGTTCGCGCAATTCGGTGCGTACGTCTTTTTCCTGTTCCATACTAGATCACCCAGTTTCCGTCACGGAAGACCGGCGTCGCTTTTCCGTCCTTGTATCCGGTGATGGACAGGTCCGCCGTGCCGATCATGAAATCGACGTGGACCTGAGACTCGTTGACGCCCATCTCCTTCATTTCTTCTTTGGACAGGTTTTCAAATCCGTCCACGCAGCTGGTGTAGCCGTTTCCGACGGCCACATGGCAGCGCGCGTTCTCGTCGAAGAGCGTATTGTAGTAAAGGATGCGCTGATTGCTGATCGGCGAATCGAACGGGACCAGCGCCAGCTCGCCCAGCATCTTCGAGCCCTGATCGGCGTTCAGAATGGAATCCAGCGCCTCTTTCCCGACGCGGGCGTCCCAGAAAACGGCTTTCCCGTCTTCGAAATCGATGTAGAAATCCTCGATCAGGTTGCCCTGGTAGGACAGCGGCATCGACGCCACGAGACGGCCGTCGCACTGCCCTTTCATCGGGGTCGTGAAGACTTCCTCCGTCGGCATGTTCGGATTGAAGAAGACGCCCTGCAGGGTGGACTCCCCGCCCGCGCACCAGTTGGATTTCGGCATCAGCTTGCAGCGGAAGTCGGTTCCGTTGGAACTCTTGTATTCCAGATAATCGAAGCGGTATCCGTTCAGCAGGCGGCACCGTTCGGCCCTATCCGTGTTTTTCCGGTCCCACTCCTCCAGCGGGTCGTTGTCGGCATTCACCAGACAGGTCTCGAAAATGCAGTCCCACAGCTTGCGGACCGCGGCGGCCGGCGTTTTGTCCGGGAACATCTTTTTCGCCCATTTTTTGCCCGGAACGGCGGCCACGCACCATTGATACCGGTTTTCCATCTGATCGTTGAACGGCTTGACGATGGGATAGGTGTTCGCGCGGACGCGGCGAAGCTTGTCCATGTCCATCCCTTTCATGCCGTCGGGATCGCCGGAGAGCAGCGACAGGAAGGCCGGCAGCTCCTCGGCGCGGTATTTCAGTTTTTCCAGTTGCCAGTTCGCGAATTCCGACAGGTTCTTGACGGAGCAGTAGCGGTAGTGCGCCTTCATGACGGCCTGGTTCGCCCAGTCCACCTCCACCGATTTCGCGCCGGCTTTGTAAGCTTCGCGCACGAGGATCTCGACGAACGGAGCGATCTCCGTCGACGCGCGGATGACCAGTCTTTGTTTCTTCTGCAGATTCACGCCGCGCTTGACCAGCAGGCGGGCGTATTTGCGTTCACGGGATAATCTCATAAAGCACCTCCATCCCTAAAAGGGAAAGCATACAAAACCGCAAAAGGCTGTATGCTTTCGTTCCCAAATCCACTTGTTTATTTTTTCAGCTTCGGCTTCTTTTCCGTTTCTTCGACGGGGTGCGCCTTCTCCTCGACGGAGCGGACGGCCCATTTCTGGACCTGCAGACGGGTGCGGTTGGCACCGGTCTCGATCAGCAGCATGTCGCCCTTGACGCGGACGACGACGCCGACGATGCCGCCGACGGTGGAGATGACGTCGCCGATCTCAATGCTGTTGCGCATCTGGGCGGCTTCCTTCTCCTGCTTTTTCTGCGGACGGTAGAGGAAGAAGTAGAAAACGAGACCCAGGACGATGATCATACCGCCCATCATGAGCAGGCTCATCAGGTCGAATCCGCCCGATCCGGACTGCGCGGTGCTGGCAGAAAGAGTGAAAAAGTTCATGGTATGTTCCTTTCAAAATTGAATTCGTTGAATGGCTGTGCACCGACCCGTTCCCGCGTCGATGGTGAACAGCGCGCCGTTCATGCGGCAAGCGCCTTTGGCTTCCGCGATCGGCTTCCGGACATGCATCCTATAAAAAGGCAGGACGGCAGCGGTATCTCCGCCGATGATGGATTCCGTCACGCCGGTCATGCCCAGATCGGACAG